>CAMLKY010000010.1 GCA_946480545.1 uncultured Acidobacteriota bacterium | reverse complement strand
GACGGGCATGCGCACGTCCGAGACAATTAAATCCGGCAGCGATTTGGCGATTTGCAGCAGCGCGTCCCTGCCGTTTCGCGCGGTCATTACCTCAAAGCCTTTAAGGATACCGGGCGAGATCGGTGAGTCGACGCCACCCGCCAGCATCACGTCCTGGCGCCCGAGCGCAATGTGCTGTGCTGCATAGAAGATGGCATCAGTCGAGGACGTGCAGCCCGTAGAGATCACATGCGAGAGCCCGTGGAGGTTGAATACCATCGAGAGCTCGGATGAAAGTCCACCGTGGGTCGAGGCGGGGATCGTATAAATGCTGCCTTTCCCGGCATTGCCTGAGAACCAGTATCCGAACTGCCTCTCGGTGAAAGACAGGCCTCCTCCGCCGGTACCGAGAATCACGCCAAAGCGTCGTTTTTCGTCGAGTGATAGATCGTCCGGAGATATTGCGGCGTCAGCCACGGCTTCTCGTGCTGCGGCGAGGGCGAGGGGTACGGTGCGCGGGACGTGTTGCCGATCCTTGGCGTTGAGCTGTGCTTTCCAGTCAAAATCGATTATTTCGGCTGCAATCTGCACCTGAAATCCCGAAGGGTCGAAGCTTTCTATACGCCGAATTCCGCTTGCGCCTGATTTGAGAGAGGTCCAATACGCGTCACGGCCAATACCGATCGGAGTCACACATCCGAAACCAGTGATCGCCACACGTCTTGGATGTGAGAAACCATTCAGCATAAATAAATAGACAACAATACTCTCACGCCATCAGTCCACCACCTAGAAGTGATTGGTTGCGGGACCGTGCAATTCGGTTGTGTCATCTAGATTACGTTTCCGAGTCCGCGATTCGTCTAACATCAGCCTTGCAGTAAACAAGATAGAAAATAATGCGAGTGACAGCACTCGTTTTCCGTCACTTTTTAGCAAGGGGAGGCAACTATGCTTTGGACAATCATCATTATTCTGCTGGTACTGTGGGCGCTAGGTTTCGGCTTTGCGCGTGAAGCAGCCGGCAGTCTGATACACATCCTTCTCGTGATCGCAGTAATCGTGCTCGTGCTGCAACTGGTCAGGGGTCGGAGAGTTTAACAATTAGCTGATATCTGTCCTCACCCGGATGCTGATCAGTCGGCGAATCTGCCGGACCTGAAAAGGTCTCCGGCATGCGCGGATCGGAATGGGTCGCACCCAAGCAGCCTGTTCCGGTCTGTTTTTTTAAAAAAATAGAACCGGATCGTAATCGATCCGGTTCTTTCGTTTGGCGTGACTGCCAACTTAGTCCTGAGTGATATTCAGGATACCGTTCAAGATAGTACCAAGAATATTCAAGCCATTATTCGTGCGGTACCCATAACGGAACTGGTTATTGAAACCATCTTCATATCCGCGCTGGAATCCCTGCTGGAAGTAATACTGGTACTGACTTCGGTCGACATACGTCTGATACCCGAAGACTCCACTTCTATAGACGTTGTTGTTGTAATAGCCGGTTCGTCGGCCATACTGGGCGTCTAACTGTCCCTGGCGGTAGCCTTGCTGATAGCCACTATTGACTGCCTGTCTCAGAAGCTCCGCTCCGCGTGAGTCAGTCTGGTAGTAGCTGCCATTTCGATAGACACGATAGAAGCGCGATCCGCCGGCTCGATTAACCATCCGGTTGTTTCTGCCAGCTGTACGCCGGTATTCGGCGTATTCACGCTGAGCCTGACGCTGTGCCTGCTGCCAGTCACGATAGTCGGCCCGGCTACGGCTTCTCTGGTAATCGCGATACTCTTCCTGAGCTCGTCTCTGTGCTTCCTGCCACTCGCGATATTCTTCGTTATAATTCTGCGCCGAGGCGGTACCGACCGCACCGAGCAGAAGGAACGATCCTAAGATCGACCCGATCACTGTATTTCTCAAACTAAACAATTTCATAACCTTCTCCCCTTGTAATTGACAGACCGGACTTTATTTGGGGGAGAGCCGGTCTGCTTATTTTTTTGGTGACTTGAATCAATCCATCAATCACCACGCCCTGTAAAAATGCAATGACCATGCCAGCGAGCTAAACACTGAAATGCTGTAGTTTAGATGTAGTACAGTGGCGGTCAAATAGAAAAAGCAGCCACGATAACGTCGATCGGACTGCTTTTTTCGGTGAATAAATTTAGGAGCAGATCATATACGGAGGGGCATAACAATGTACTTATAGTCATAGGCGGTGTCACCCGCGATCCGAATCTGCGTCGCAGCATTCGCATCCTTGAATTCGAACGAGATGCGCGGTGACCCTTTCGCTTCTTTAACGCGTACCTTATCGCCGTCGGTCTCCTTCATCGACACGTCACCAGATTCTGCGGTTGAATCAGATGTGCCGCCCGCACTCTCGAGTGCTCCTACGTTGTTGAGGAACTCCTGGAGATATTGCCAGTTGAATCCCAGAGTGATCTCTTCCGATCCCGAGTATTCCGCCGGAACCGTTTCCTGTCCTTCGCCTTCCTCGCTAGACTGAGCGGTCACCTCGACCTCACCTTCTCTAACAGTCATCCTGATCGAGCGGTTCCGCTCATCAGCCATAAGTGAGATGCGGCGGACCGCACTCTTCATATCGGCGAGGTCGAACACGACTGTCTTGTCGTTGTCTTTCGGCATCACCATCTCGTAGTTCGGGAAATTTCCCGAGAGCTTGCGGGTGATCAACAGGCGCCCGCCCGTCTGGAAATAGATGTGGTTCTGATCTTCACCAAATTGGATCTCGTCATCCGCATCACGTGAGATCTTTACCAATTCGAGTAGTGCCTTCTTCGGAATCAGCACATCGATCCTGGCCCCGCCCTCGTCGTCGATCGCTTTCTCGATAAAGGCGAGACGATGGCCGTCCGTTGTGACCATCCGAGCTTTCCCGTCGGCGATCATGAACTTTGCTCCGGATAACGTGAAGCGGCTTTGCTCATTCGTGATCGCGAACGCGGTGTTATGGATGAAGTAATTGAAGATCTCACTCGTAAGCTTCATCGGCGCGGCTTTGAAAATGGGGATCTCGGGATATTGTTCCCGGCTGATGCCCGCGAGACGAAAGTTTGCCCGGCCGGCTTTCATTTGCACCCAGTCGTTCTCGAGTTTCTTGAAATGTACCTCGCCGCCGTCGAGCGTGCGGACGATATCGAACAGTTTGCGTGCCTGGATGCACATTGCACCGGCCTGTTTTATGTCGGCATCCGCGTCACAACGGATCGTCACATCGAGGTCCGTACCGAGAATGCGTATCTGATTTTCACCGAGACTCTCTATGAGAATGTTCGAGAGGACCGGAATGGTCGACTTGCGTTCGACCACACCCTGTAAAAAACCAAGCTCTTCTTTGAGGATGTTTTGCTTGATGGTGAATTCCATGTTTCCTTAACTCCTAATGTTCGCGATCGAGTGCTTTTTCTTTCCCTAATATTTTATGAAAAGTATTTAAATCCAGTAGCAGTAGTAGGCGCTGTGGATTTGTGCAAAAGCGGCAAAAGCTCTTATTGCTATTGGCCTTCCGCGTCCACAAGCTTCTGTGGAAAACTTGTGGAAAAGAACCCTCCATTCTGGAAAACCCTTTGCCTCCCAACTTTTCCACTTCCGTACACAGCCATTTCGCGCAACCACCTGCGGAAAAGTGGAAAACTTTTCTCAAACGCTGCAAACAGTACGGATAATGATGCTACTTTGCACGGCCCCATGTGGAAATAATTGTGGCTCATAAGTTCGTCACAGTCCATTACTAGTTGCAAAGACTGTCAATTAGCCCGCTGATAGTATTGTGGAAAACGCTGTCCTGCTTTACAAGTGTTTCGATCTTATCGAACGAGTGCATAACGGTCGTATGGTGCTTCCCGCCGAACTCGCGGCCTATCTCCGGATAGCTATGAGTGGTGAGCCTCTTGCACAGGTACATGGCGACTTGTCGCGGCACCGCTACAGCACGAGAGTTGTTCTTTGATTTCATCTCTTCGACTGTGAGTTTGTAGTGTGATGCAACGATACGGGCTATGCGATCCATAGTCAATCCTTGCGGCCGCTCGCTATCGATGATGTTTTTCAGTGCGTCCTGAGCCAGCATTTTCGAGATCGGGACGCCGCGTAAACTCGAGATCGCAACGAGACGGACGAGTGATCCTTCGAGCTCGCGAACGTTAGATCGGATCTTCGTTGCAATGAAGATCGCGATCTCGTCAGGGAGGTCGATACCGTCGAGATCTGCCTTACGTTTCAGGATCGCTACCTTTGTTTCGAGGTCCGGTGGCTCGATGTCCGCGATAAGGCCCCACTCGAATCTGGAATGCAGGCGTTCCTGGAGTGTTGGGATATCCCGCGGCGGACAGTCGGACGTGATCACGATCTGCTTCTGGTCGTTGTGAAGCGTGTTGAATGTGTGGAAGAACTCTTCCTGCGTCCGCTCCTTGCCGGCCATGAATTGGACGTCATCCATTAGCAGCACATCGATCGACCGATACTTCTCACGAAAGCTTTGGGTCTTGTCATATCGAATCGCATTGATCAGCTCGTTCATGAACTTCTCTGAAGTGATGTACGAGACCCGAAGGTGACGATTGCGTTCCTTGATCGAATGCCCGATCGCGTGCATAAGGTGGGTCTTGCCGAGACCCACTCCGCCGTAGATGAATAACGGATTGTAAGTCTTGCCCGGCATCTCGGCCGCGGCGAGACTCGCTGCGTGTGCAAACTGATTACTTGTACCAACGACGAACTTCTCGAAAGTGTACTTTGGATTCAGTGAATGCTCGACGGGTTCCAGATCCAGAAAACTCGTCTGTTGTTTTTGCGGAGCGCGAGAAGCTCCGGCTGCCGCAGCGACACTTTGCTCGACAGTTTGAGCACCTTCAGGAAATGCAATATCCGCAAATTTCTCTTCAGCCGTTTCCGAAGCGTCGACATGCCACTCCACCGAATAGTCACGAAACTCGCTGTTACGCACAGCCTCGTCAAGGAGGTCCGCATAATAAAGAGCGACCCAGTCGCGGGTAACCTGTCCGGCTCTTATGTAGAGAATTTTGTTATCGTCATTGCATCCTTCAAATCTGATCGGTCGAAACCACGAATCGAAAATGTGTTTGTTGAGTCGTTGTTCGACAAAGTTAAGTACGCCGTTCCAGACATCGGTCTTCTCCAATAGTCCTTCCACGTGAGGCCTCCCCGAAATTGCGTTTAAGATTTAGTACTTGTTAAGCATGAGCATTACGATGCGACCGATTCACTTAAGCGTCCGCAACGCGCTCAAAGTTTGACGAAACCCCATCTCTTATAATCGGTTTGAATTATGCCGAAAAGAGCTTAAGCCTCTCCTTTTCCACAGGCTTTTCCACAAGCCTGTGGAAGGTTTGCTTAAAGTCTAAAGTGAAACTTTAAGCCATTTATTTTCAATGGTTTACAGGGGTTCAGTTCTTGGAAAACGGGTGACAGATTAGCACAAGAAAATTGGCATTGCAAACGAAATCCACAGAAAACGGAATCGCGTGATTTTGCTTTTGAAGAATCGATTTTTTACGAGTTCTTGGTTCACCGCCCGCCGCAAAACGAGAATGGTTGATACCTGTTTCGAGACTTAAAGTTAAGAAAAAATTCATGAAGTCTAAACAACCATTTTGCATGTCCGGGCCCGACGGACTGCGTGCGATTTGAGTGAGATCTAGACGCGCGATTGTAAGCTCTCAGTGTCACTCTGCAGGAGCCAGCGCGATTGATTCGGTCGCAAGACCGAAAAAGTAAACGAATGGTACACAGAAATTTTTCGAGCCGTTAAGAAGAGTTTAGTAAGACGCTCAGGCTCGGATCATTCGAGCGTGAAGTCGAGTTGAACGGCCTGACTTGTGTCGCTAGGGCGGTTATCTACGAGAAAGTAATAAACCGCCGGCTCGAGCACGATGTGGACCCGTCCACCAGGAACAAAACCCGTTTGCGAGACCGCTTGGTAGGGTTTGCCATTCCGCCATGGTTCAAACTGATCTTCCTTTAATACAACAATGGACACCTTTGAGCGAACGTTCGCAGTCTTGTACGTCCCGCTAAGTTTCATTCGGCGGTTGATATCTATTCGGTTCGAATAAAACTCGCCTGCCTCGATCTGAACATTACCTCCCACGAGCGCGCCCGGCTCGGTATAGATCCGCTGCGGCGTCGTGTTAGATGTCGGCGGAGGATTTACGCGCAGCATCTGAAGTCCCAGCAGGGCAAGCAGTACGACAACTATGATGATCGCCCAGACGACTCTTGGCATAAATTCTAAATTAATCACACTTGCCTAAAATGCAAGCGCAAAAAAACGCGGGAGCTAAGCTCGTAAGCAAGAGCACCCGCGTGGGACCTTATTGAATTTCAACTTACCTGCGATGGATCTTGCTCGCACCCGACGAACTCTGCTCGACACTCGTCGGATTTCCAGAGTAACTAACCTTGCTTGCACCGGATGCTTCCGAGTTCAACCGATCGGTCACGAATACGTCTACATGGCTCGCCCCGCTTGCATCGACAGTAGCCGTCTTAGCGCGAAGATTCGAAGCATCGATCTTGCTCGCTCCGCTTACATCGATGTTCAAATCCGTCGTCTCGCCCGAGATCACGATCTTCGACGCCCCGCTGGTATCAACTCTCAATTCCGAATTGCCGATACCCGTGAGATTCACCTTCGATGCACCCGATGCTTCGAGATCTTCGATATTGGGAGCCGAGATCCGTACTCGCAGCGGGCCGCGCGATTTAATGCTTTCGCTTGTACTCACTTTTAGGACGTTTCCGTGCACTTCTGTTTGAATGTACTGGTGCAGGTTGTCATCGGCTTCAATGGCGACAGAGAAGTCGTTCCCGGCGACGATATCGACCTCGAAGACCCCTCCGATATCAACGCCGCTGAACTCGCCGACATCGCGCGTCTCCACGGATGTCGTACCCGAACCTTTTACCGAGCGACCGAAGGAGAAATTGAAGACAGGGCTCGAGGAGCGGCCAAACGAGACGAGATTAGCGAATACGACGCCGACGATAATAGCGATTATGAAAACTATGATTCCGAACTTTTTCATGGATTACCTCCGCATGAACTCTAGCTGTCGAGAGAAAACGATTGCCGAAGACTAAAAGTTCGCGGAAATTGCGGGGAATGTTATTTCGCGTAGATGTAGAACTGGATGGCCTGGAGAATCCCGATAAAAAGTCCGAACAGGGCCCCGAACCATTCGATCGTCCGCAGGTGCTCTTTCGCCACGGACAGTACAAGCATCTCGAGCTTCTCCGCCGGGTAGGTCATTATCTTCTGCCGGACGACGCCCCCGACATCAAACTCCTTGATCGCCTCGGGCAGCTTTTCCCGGATGGCCGCGATTATCGTTTCTGCGAAGCTTTCGCTCGCCGCGCGGAGTTTTTCTTCCGAGATGTTATCGGACAGTCGCCCGATCGGTGCCGCGAGGAGATTCTCGATCTGAGTGGAGAGCATCGCGTTGATGATCTTCGATGTGTCCTCGCGAGCCACAACATTCAGCAGCCCCTTCGACAGCATGTTCTTGAGTTTCGCTTCAGACTCGGGATGCAGGGTCCGCATTATCGAATCGATGCTGTGCGGTCTGAATTGTGCGAGCGTGTCGGTGATATAAGCGGAGATCTGATGCATCATCTCGTCTCCGCGGAGCAACGATAGTACGGCGTTACTGATCTGCTCTTTGACCCGCTCTAGCTGTTCGGGGTTTATTTTCCCGATAACGTCCGGAAGCGGCCGAGCGAGTGCGGTGTCGATGCTGGTATCGATGAAGTTTCGCGCTTCCTCGGCGAAGAAGTCACCCTTGAGCGTTTCCTCGATCCGGCGCGGAAGACTTTCGTTGACCAGGTCATCGACCTCGCCCAGAAGATTCTCACGCGAGACGAATATCTTCTTGAAGAACGGCAGAGCCTCGTAGTAATTGTGCACCTCGCGCTTAATTAGCGAACCGATCTGATTACGCGTTCGTTCGGCGGCTGCGATCTCTGTCAGGTGATGCGCCATCGGTGCGATCTGCTCACCTGCCTTTTCCCGTAGAAGTGAGATGGCGTCCGGCGTAAACAGCTCACCAAGCGGGGTAGGTGTGTTCGCGAGATCCTCGACGCGCCGGTTCACAAAGCTTCGGATCTTATGCTCCAGCTCGGGCGAGTGCAGCGCCGTCCGGATCCGTTCTTGCAGGAAGCCGACAATCTTCTCGAAAGTCTCTTCGTCGACAACCGACGAAACGCGACGCGAAAGGACCTCGTCGACGCGACGCTCGACGAAGCCGCTGATCGTGGTGAGCGACTCTTCGCTTTTCAGGACGTTCTCGATGTGCTCGGCAACTTTGAATTGCAGCGACGTTATTGCTTCAAGGACCGGGGATCGGAGCTTGGACGGAAGTGCTTCGATAAGCGACGGATAATTCTGCGAGACGAGTTCATGAGTGTAAGTCTCAATGACTCCGTAGATCTTGCGTCGTAGAAAATCCTTACCGAGCAGCTCGTCCATGATCGTCTCCTGCGATACGAGCTCTTCGCCGACGGCCTTTCCGATAGCGTTCGCCAGACGATCACGGTGACGTGGGATCATACCCTGAGGGAACAATGTTATTCCTAGAATCTTGAAAGGTTGGCGCGGGCGGAACAGCATCCTCACCGCCAGCCAGGCACCGGCGTAACCGTGGGCGGTGGCGAAAAGGATCAGCAGCCCGATCTGAACCCAGATGTTCTTTAGGAAAGGGGTGAGAGCGCTGGCGATGTCATTCAGAAAATCCATCTACACGGTCGTATCAGAATATCTGAAAACCTTTCGAACGTAGACAGAAATCTGAAAACTCGGCGAGCCAGTCGCGGGTGACACTGTAGTTCTTCCACTGTTCGTCATCATCCCGATGCAGCGTCATATCGTCGGGCTCGTCGGTAACTCGGAGGTCCGCGAACATCCGCCCGCCGTCCGGGATCTTCGGAAGTATCGAATCGCGTATACCCGCGCCGATCGCGTGGGCGTCGTCAATATCTATCTTTGCTCCCGTAGCGTTATAACTCATTTGCCTGACCTTACCTTCGCTGACTATATCGAGACTCTTGATTATCTCGAGCGTGGCCTTCCAATTCCATACGTTTGCGCTGAATTGGAAGTTTTCAGAACCCATGTCGTGAAGCGTGAAACTCATAGATAAAATTTACGACAAAGTGCCGTTGCGACGGAAGAGGAGCCCTTGGTTCGGCGAATGGTCAATGCTCGGATGAAGGGTCTATAATCTCTACTTCACCTGCATGAATACCGGAGAGTATCTAGATAGAATCGGTATCGATGAGGCCGCCGCCCGAGTGGACGTTGACTGGTTAAAACAGCTTCAGCGGAGACATCTTCTTTCGATACCGTTCGAGAATCTGGACATTCACTGGAAGCGGCCGATCACGCTGGACTTGAATGCCTTCTACAAAAAGATCGTTGAGCAACGCCGTGGGGGTTTTTGTTACGAGCTCAACGGTCTCTTCAACGAGCTTCTGAAAAGGCTCGGGTTTGAGACCAGACTTATCTCGGCAAGGGTGTTCAACGGAGGTGAGCACGGTCCCGAATTCGATCATGCCGCGATCATCGCGTCAGTCGGAGAAGCCGAGTATTTGGTCGATGTCGGGTTCGGTGCATTCACCGCCGAACCTTTGCGGTTTGTCGTGGAAGACGATCAGAACGACGCGAATGGGATCTTTCGGATCCGTACATTTGGTGGCGGTTATTATGAGGTCGTGAAGTACAACGATGGCGGATGGCACAGCGAATACATTTTCAGGGATGTCGACCATGAGCTTTCCGATTTTGCGGAAATGTGTGACTATCAGCAGTACTCGCCCGACTCACATTTCACCAAGGGAAAGCTCTGCTCGATAATGACCGAGCGGGGTCGAAAAACGCTCACGGACAAGAGTTTTCTCGTAACGGTCGAGGGAAGAAAGACAGAGGCCCCGATCGCGTCCGACAACGATTTCTATACGACGCTCGCACGCGAATTTGCGATCGAAAGACCGTCCGAAGCCAGTTAATTTATGTCGCAATCAATCTCATACGCCGACGCGGGCGTGTCGATCGATAAAGCAAATCAAGCTGTCGCCAGGATCAGGGAGTATGCCCGCAGCACCTTCAATGAGCGCACGCTGACCGAGATCGGCAGCTTTGGCGGGATGTTCTCTGGAGCGTTTCCGCAGATGAGCGATCCGATACTTGTAGCTTCGGCTGATGGGGTCGGCACGAAATTAACACCGTCGGAGCCGACCTCGTGAATCACTGCGTCAACGACATACTCGTCCAGGGCGCGCGGCCGCTGTTCTTTCTGGATTACTTTGCGACCGGAAAGCTGGAGCCGGATATCACGGCTTCAGTCGTCGAGGGCATGGCGACCGCTTGTCGTGAGAATGGCTGCGTTCTACTCGGCGGCGAAACGGCCGAGATGCCGGACTTTTATCCGCCAGGCGAGTACGATCTCGCCGGCTTCATTGTCGGCGTTGTCGATAGACCTAAAGTGATAGATGGAAAGTCGATCGAGCCAGGTGATGTGGTTTTGGGAATTCCATCAAACGGTCTCCAGACAAACGGCTACTCGCTGGCGCGAAAGTTATTCTTCGAACTTGAAGGCTGTACGGCGGGCACATTCCTGGAAGAGTTGGGTGAGACGGTCGGCGACGCCCTGTTGAGAACGCATCAGAGCTTTCTGCCCCGGCTTGATCAACTTCTGGATGGGGGAAAGATCAAGGGGCTGGCACACATAACAGGCGGAGGATTTCTGGAGAACATCCCCCGGATCCTGCCGGAAAGTTGTTCGGTCGAGATAAAACGCGGGACGTGGCCGGAGCTTCCGGTCTTTGGGACTATGCAGCGGCTCGGAAATGTCTCGGACCGAGAGATGTTCAGAACATTCAATATGGGAATCGGGATGATCCTCGTTTGCTCTGCGGACGACAGGGCAGACATTGCACGGCATCTAAAAGAGAGCTTCGAGATCGGCCATGTCATTGCAGGAAACGGAACCGTCTCGATCGTTTGATCAAAAGTAAAATGTCAGCAGGAAGTTTATTTGATTCTGATACAAAGCGCGGTCCGGACAAGAAGCTTGTCGTGATCGGTTTGCTTGCGTTCTTTGTGCTTGCGGCGGCTGGTTACGCCGCGTATCGATTCACCGCGCCGACGCCGCCGGACCCGGCAGAACTCCTCGCGGCCGAGATCCGGGAAACAATGGTATTCATGCTGGCCCAGACCAGCTATTCCGGCGAGGAGTTTCGCCGACAACTCCTCGGTAAAGCGCGGCTCGAAAAATATGCGTGGCGGGAAAAGCAGGCCTACTTCACGTTCCCGGAGAGCACCGAAGAAGAATTTCAGGAATTTCTCTCGAAATATTTCAAAGACATCACGAAGGTCGATTTCGGTACCTCGGAAAACGGAACGATCAAGCTCGATGATTACACATTGACGCCTTCCGCCTACGCATTCCGCTTCTTTAAGACGACAACGGATAATTTCAAGCTCGACACGAAACAGTCTGTAAATTTTCCCTTCAGCTCGGTGACGTACGCGCCGAGCCTCGAAGAGCTCAAGAACCTGGCGAATAATTCACAGCTCTACGGCGGCAGGCTTGTTGCGAAAGCTCCGGAGCGTCGTGACGAACCGCAGATGGTATTTGCGAACCACGGGATCATGGTCGCAAAGCCGGGTGAGCCTTCGTTAAAGCGTCTGGTGGATGACCTGCTCAAAGATGTAGGTCCCGATCGGGAAGCGCGGATCCAGCGGCTCGTCGACTTTGTTTCGACCGAGATCGAGTACAGTTTTGCCGAGGCCGTTTCGTCGCGCGAAAAGTTGAAGCGAGCGAGCGAAACACTGATGACCGGCTCAGCCGACTGCAGCAACAAGACGATACTTCTCGCCTCGATGCTTGAACAGATCAACGAAGAGTACATACTCCTCTACTGCCCGCGTCACATCACAGTCGCGGTCCCGCAGGGGAACTATCCGAACGAGAACAAGCTCGATTTCGAGTGGAACCGTCGGCCGTGGCTGATAGCGGAAACGACGGCCGCGGGATTCCAGATCGGGAAGTCGCAGGTAGTCGAATACGGCCGTCTCACGAACGTGCAGTACATCCAGGATCCGAAAAACTCGAATGTCATCCACGATGCGATCTCATATCGCATTCTCGATTTCTTCTAGTCCATGAACATCGGCATTCTCATATCCGGCCGCGGATCGAACATGGTCGCGCTCGTGGATGCGGTAAAGAACGGCGAGATCCCGAACTCGCAGGTCGTGGTCGTAATAAGTGACAAGCCCGCCGCAGCGGGACTCGAGAAGGCTCGTGAACGCGGTGTTGAAACTGTCGTGATCGAACGCCGAGGCCGTTTGCGCGAAGCGCACGACGCGGAAATTATCGCAGAGCTGAGGAAACGAAACGTCGAACTGGTATGCCTCGCGGGTTACATGCGTCTGCTGTCGAAAGATTTCATCGGAGCGTTCCGGCACCGGATCGTCAACATTCACCCGAGTTTGCTGCCAGCGTTTCCCGGACTCGACGCGCAGCGGCAGGCATTCGAGCACGGCGTGAAGATCACGGGTTGCACCGTTCACTTTGTGAATGAAGAGTTGGATGCGGGGCCGATCATCCTGCAGCGAGCGGTCGAGGTGAAAGACGACGACACCTCAGACTCGCTCGCGGCACGGATACTCGATGAAGAGCACTCCGCATACGTCGAGGCGGTACGCCGAATCGTCGATGGCAGAGCGGTTCGGCTCCCGGAACAAGTGATAGGTGAAAACCGGTAACTGCTATCCGACCTATTTGCTTACGTCGATCGGCTTTTGCTTCAGCAACGCATAGATCTCATTGACCTCGGCCGGGACGTCGGCAGTCAAATTTTCATATCCGGTCGCTGTCACGAGTACTGTATCCTCGAGCCGGACGTGAACCTGGTTCTTTTCATCGGAAAGAAACGGTTCGACGTTGAAGACCACTCCCGGCACGAACGGGCGGCTACGGTCTCCGACATCGTGTACCGACATCCCGATGAAGTGCCCGCCGTAACGATTCGTCGAAGCACACTCCTTCTCAAATCCGTACTTCTTGTAAATCGCAGCGGCAGCGTTCTGGAGATCCGGGACCGATGCTCCTGGTTTGATCGCGGCGAAGATCGCGGCCCGAGCTTCGAGGATGCAGCGGTACATTTTTTCCTGCTCGGGAGTGAAACGATCACCGACCGGCCACGTCCGCGTAATGTCAGACGTGTAGTAATCGTAATCGGCGCCGTAGTCCATGTAGACGACATCGCCCGCCTTCATCTGACGATTGTTCTTGTTATAGTGAAGCACCATCGTG
>CAMLKY010000009.1 GCA_946480545.1 uncultured Acidobacteriota bacterium | reverse complement strand
GTGGTCGAGCGGAGCTTCTTCGGCGGCCGCGCCGTGGGCCGCGACGACTTCGACGCGTGCCGCGCCGCCTATGAGGGCTTCGCCTTCGCCGAGTCACCGATCCGGATCGGCCGCGGACGTGTCACAAGTTTCTTCTCGTTGCCGCCATCGTGTGCGTCCGCGACGTACAGCGAGCAATAGTCCTCGTCGGTATACGGACAACGGACGAATGAAATGCGTGTTCCGTCGGCCGACAGGCTTATCCAGCCCTGAGTTTCGCCGACGATCTTCTGGGGTATGCCTCCGAAGATCGACATACGGTAGACAACCAACTGCGGGCCTTGAAGACCGCTGCGTACAAAGTAGATGCTGTTGCCATCCGGCGCCATGGCGAGCCCACCGTAAAAGTCATCGGAAGGCGGAATCAGCGGAACGTTATTGGACGTTTCAAGCTGTCTGAGCCAGACGCTCTGTTTGCCGCCGATCTTGTTTGTGTAGATGACATTCTTCCCGTCCGGCGAGATCGCGACGTGAAAGACCTTTCCGTCGGTGGACAGTTTCTCGCGCTCGAATGGGCTGTTGAGTATTGCCGCGGAGTCGACGCTTCGGCCTTTGAGAAACCATGCGCCGATCGCGACCGCGGCGATAAGCGTCACCAGGGTGCCTGCAAAGGCGATCCCCCTCCAACGACCTCTTGTCTCTACTGCACGCGGAGCCGGTGCCGTCTGCGGTTCTTCGGCCGGAGCGGTTGTGACCGCTTCTACCGAGGGCAAGAATCGATAGCCCCTCCGCGTTACGGTCTCGATGTACTGCGGTGCCTGATGATTGTCGTCGAGGGCTTTCCGAAGCTGACGGATATTGAAAGTTATGTTTCCTTCTTCGACAAAGCTGTTCGGCCAGACAGATTCGAGAAGAAAATCCTTCGTCAGGACCTTTCCCGGATTTTGGACGAGCACCAAAAGCAGGTCGAACATCTTCGGCGTGAGCGGAATATTCTCGCCGCCACGCATCAGACTGTGGTCCTCGACGCTCAGCGTGAAGTCACCAAAGCTGTAAAGGTGCTTTTCTTTCAACGAGTTCACCTTCTAATAACTTTCTAATCGGTCTATAACGCTATTCTCACCGATCTTTAAGCCTCTTCTAATCGATCTTTAATCCGATTCTAAGGACGGTAAAGCCGAGGTGTTGCTAGATTTCGTGTACGTCGGGCTAGGCGAATGATAGCACAAGCCCGCGGCGAGCTTAACGGTCGGTCGCACCCTGTGAAAAGAGAAACGGTGATCGCGACCAGTCAGTCTAGCGAGCGAGTGAACCAAGGGCAGGACCATAAGAATAACCGGTGGAAAGGGGCTTCGGCCCCCGCCCCGCGGTGAATAGATAACGCAATCATAGGAGTAGTTGATATGGACAGTTTGAAAATGACAACAGAGATCGAGCAGCTCAAACACAAGCTGCGTGCAACATGGACGGCGGGTGACTTTGGCGAGATCGCTCGTTCGTTCGAGGCGGGTGCGGAAGAGTTTGTCTCGCGCCTGAGGATTCAACCGGGGACTCGAGTTCTCGATGTAGCGTGCGGTAACGGGAACACGGCGATCCCGGCGGCCCGAGCGGGCGCCGAGGTGACGGGCATCGACATCGCACCGTATCTGATCGAGCAGGCTATCGAGCGTGCCGTCGAGGCGGGCGTGAGCGCCGAGTTCGATATCGGTGACGCCGAGGCTATGCCGTACGACGACGGGCTTTTCGAGGTCGTGATCACGATGTTCGGTGCGATGTTCGCTCCGAGACCCGACGTGACGGCTGCGGAGTTGATCCGTGTGTGCGCTAAGGGCGGGGTGATCGCGATGGCGAATTGGACACCCCAGGGATTTATCGGCCAGATGTTCAAGGTCACCGGTAAGCATGTGCCGCCACCGGCGGGGATGCCTTCGCCGCTGTTGTGGGGCGATGCGGCTACCGTTGAGTCGCGGTTCGCGGATGGGATCGCTGAGCTTCAGATGACGCGTCGCGATATCGACTTTGTATTCCCGTTCGGACCGGCGGAAACGGTCGAGCATTTCCGCAAGTTCTACGGGCCGACACAAAAAGCATTTGACGCGGTCGGCGCAGCGGGTGAAGAAGCCCTGCGTGCCGATCTCGAACGCCTCTGGATCGACAACAATCGTGCGACCGACGGTTCGACGCTTGTCGGGTCTGAGTATCTGGAGGTACGCGCGGTCAAGGCGTAAGAACGCCGTGGCCTGAAACAAGTTTCTTTGCAATTAGGTTTGCCTCGCCCGTCGCTGCGGCGACGGGAATGGGGGACCTCTGCGCAAGAAAGCACAGCAGTAAGGAACTAAATAGGAGAAAAATAATGAAAAAGATAAATCTGGTCAGGACAGTTCTGACCTTCGCATTCTTACTTTTAATTCATTCGGTCGGAAGCGGGCAGCAGTTGAGCGAAAGCGTTCAGAACACCGGCGCCGAGGAACCGTGTTCTTCGTGAGACAGTCCTCACACCCGGGATGCACCCGGCGACGATCATGCCCGTTCGCAGCTACGCGATGATGCACGCGGCGATGTTCGATGCGGCAAACTCGGTCGATGGCAGCTATACCGCATACCTGACCGACGTCCCCGGCTCGAAGAACGCATCGCTTGATGCCGCTGCGGCCCAGGCCGCACATGACGTGCTGATTGCGCTTTACCCGGCTCGCGCGTCGGTCTTTGCGACCGAGCTTGAGGCGTCGTTGGAAGGCATCGATCCTTACCGTGCGCAGCAAGGTATCCGAGTTGGTCAACGCGTCGCGATAAACATGATCGCGGCACGAGCGAACGACGGCTGGAACGTAACTCCGCCTGCGTACTCGCTTCCCTCGACGCCAGGCAACTGGCAGCCGACACCGCCCGCGAACTCGCCGGCAACATTCACGCATTATCCGAATGTCACGCCGTTCGGCATTCAGTCGGCGACGCAGTTCGCACCCGGACCGCCGCCTGCCATCAGCAGCGCGCAATACGCACTCGCGTTTAAGGAAGTTAAGGAGCTTGGCTCCGCGACGAGCACGACGCGCACTGCCGATCAAACCCAGGCTGCTCGGCTTTGGGCGAATGTGAATACTCCGACGAACTTTCTGTTGGTTTGGAACAACGTCGCCAGGACAGTTTCCGAAGAGCAGAATAGCTCGACGATCCAGAAGGCTCGGCTGTTCGCGTTGATCAACATCTCGTTGCACGACGCGCTGCAGACCGCTTTCGCCAGCAAGTTCGCTTACGGATTGTGGCGTCCCGTCACGGCGATCCGCCGTGCAGATGAGGACGGCAATCCGGATACCGACCCGGATCCTTCGTGGAGCTCTTTGATCGGCACGCCGCCGTACCCGTCTTACGCGGGAAATATGGCGACGATCGGTACTTCGCAATCCACGGTGCTGGCACTTTTCTTCGGACGCGACGACATCCCCTTTTCACACACGTGGGATGGAGCCGGCGGAGCGACCCGTTCATACCAGGGCTTCTCGGCTATGGCCAACGAGCAGGAGCGGGCACGCGTCTGGGGTGGGATCCACTTCACCTTCGATAACGTCGCCGGTCAGTCGATCGGGCGCAGCGTTGGTAATTACGTTTTTCAGAATCTCATGCAGCCGCGACGCTGCGTGCAGTAGATCTTCCGCAATAGATACAAGAAAGGAGAAATAATAATGAACATCATCAATACAAAACAGATCATTCGTATCGCATTAATGATCGGTGTCGTCGCGGTCGGACATGCGGCGGCGAGCTTTGCGATCGCTCAGGAGGTCGGAGCGGCCGCACCTGAACTTCCGGTCGGATGCGAACAGCTCGCGGCACCGGAAGGACATCGCGTCGCGTTGAGCGTCTATGCGGTCGGTGTCCAGATCTATCGATGGAATGGAACGACTTGGGCGTTTGTCGCTCCGGAGGCGGGATTGTTCGCGAACAAGAACTACCGCGGCCTGATCGGGACGCACTATGGCGGACCGACGTGGGAAAGCAACAGCGGCAGTCTTGTCATCAGCTCGGGTACGACCGCTGTCCCATGCACGCCGGATCCAACGGCTGTTCCATGGCTGCGGTTGACGGCTGTATCGAGCAGCGGTCCGGGGATCTTTGACGGTGTCACGTACATCCAGCGCGTGAACACCGTCGGGGGCGTCCGCCCCGCCGAACCCGGAACCGTAGTCGGCCAGGAAGCCCGCGTTCCGTATACGACGGAGTATTACTTCTACAAGCAGGTAGATTAGGTACACTTAACGCAGAGACCGCGGAGACCGCAGAGGGGAAAATACTCCTCGGCGATCTCTGCGGTTTCTGCGTTTAAAGAGCATCCTCCGGGCCTTCCTGGACCGTCGACATCGCCCGGATCGACAAACCGCGCTTGATGATCAGCAGCAGGCCGATCGCCGTCCAAAACAGGATGCGGCCTTTTCGTATGACGGCGAGCGTGACTCCGATCCCCGCCCCGATCGCAACCGTGTCGCCGACGAATTGCGCGCCCGCTTCATCGACGCCGATGACGAACGGTATCAGCTTGAACACGATCGTAATGAGGCGGCTGACAGATTCGAGGAGAAAGGCCGAAAGAAGATCGGGTGAGGAGATTCGGATGAGTATGAACCAGACCTCAAATATTCCGAGCAGGTGAAACGCCGATTCGCAAAGGCAGATCGGCAGAAACCGTTTCGGATAACGGCGGTAGAACCCGTAGATGAAATTCTCGAACAGGCGAACCTGAAGACGACCGTGCTCGAGCAGACCCACCGCGATTCCTTTTCGATAAAGCCACTCGCACGTCTCGCTCGCAAAGTGCCATTGCTTTACGACCAGGAGGATCAGAAAGACGACCACGCCGCATATAACCGCGATCAGTATATCGATCGTCAGCACCCACCCGTCGTCCATCTCGAACGTTCGAACTAACGTGAACGCCCCGAGTATCAGGAATACGCTCGTCACAAAACTGTAGAAGAGATTCTCGGTCGCGACGGATGAGAGTCCGACGACCAGCGGAACGCGTTTTCTGACAGCGACCGCCTTGGTCGTTCCGCTGATCAGGATCCCAAGCGGTATCATGCTGCTCATCGCCTCACCGATGATCACCGCCGGGACCGTGTCCTTCATTCGAAGCGTGTACGGCTCATACACAGACAGTGTCCACGCACCGGCGCGGGCACAGATCCGGAGAGAGTAGATCCCAAGTATGACAACGAACCCGGCGACACCGAACTTATCGATGTTGGCCATGATCTCGCCCACACCGACCGCGTACACGAAATAAGAAAAGAGTGCGATCCCGCCTACGGTGAGGACGATGCCGATAATGGTCAGACGACTGGTATGTTTTGCTGATAGGCGCGGTGTGCGGATGTCGGGATCGATGGGCGCCTTGTCGAGATTCACTGCTTTGCCTTGCTTTTTGCCTTGAAATAGAATGGTATTGCAACCAAGGGTAAATAACAAAAATACGGCGTAGTTGATCCTGGCTTCTTCGCAAAGATTTTTTTTCGAACGCGGATTTAGCGGATGGAGCGGATCAAACGGATTGATCTTAATACCGTCAAAATCCGCCTGATCCGCGAAATCCGCGTTCGAAGAAATCGCAAACAATCGGTTTGCAAGAAAACAAGGAAATTCGTATGAGTACAGCCGCAGCACAGGCGTTATCGAATCACGGTCTGACCGTTTTGTCCGAAGAAGAAGAATTGTTCCGCGCGTCGGTTCGCGAGTTTGCGGAGGGCGAGGTCCGGCCGAAGGTCGAGTCGATGGAGCACGCCGGAAAGCTCGATCCTGACATCATCCGGCAGTGCTTCGAGCTCGGTCTGATGGCGATCGAATCGCCCGAGGAGCATGGCGGGGCCGGGTCGACGATCTTTAATGCGATCGTCGCGATCGAAGAGCTTGCTCGTGTTGATGCGAGCGTCTCGGTCTTCGTCGACGTGCATAACACGCTGGTGACGAACGCATTCATGCGGTGGGCGAATGACGAGCAGAAAAAGAAATACATGCCGCAGCTCGCGAGCCAGCGTGTGGGCGCCTACGCGTTGAGCGAAGCAGCTTCGGGCTCAGACGCCTTTGCTCTGAAAACGCGGGCCGTCGAGAAGGGCGATCATTATGAACTGAACGGGCAGAAGCTTTGGATCACCAATGGCAATGAGGCGGAGATCTTTATCGTCTTCGCGACCATCGATCCGGCCGCCGGTTACAAGGGCATTACAGCGTTTATAGTCGAGAAGCAGTTCGAAGGTTTTTCCGTCGGGAAGAAAGAAGATAAGCTCGGGATCCGGGCTTCATCGACCACCGAGCTTATCCTCGACAACTGCAAAGTGCCGAAGGAGAATGTGCTCGGCGAGGTCGGCAAGGGCTACAAAGTTTCGATCGAGACGTTGAACGAGGGCCGCATCGGCATCGGCGCTCAGATGCTCGGTATTGCACAGGGCGCGTATGAGGCCGCATTGAAATACACCGCCGAGCGCGAACAGTTCGGACAGTCGATCGGAAGCTTCCAGGCCGTCCAGTTCCAACTCGCGGAGATGGCGGTTGAGATCGAGGCCACACGGCTTCTCGTCTACAATGCTGCCCGATTGAAAGATGCCGGAAAGTCGTTCCTGAAAGAAGCCGCGATCGCGAAGCTTTATTCATCGCGGTGCGCCGAACGCGTTTCGTCGAAAGCGATCGAACTCTTCGGCGGTTACGGGTACGTGAAAGATTATCCGGTAGAAAAGTTCTGGCGCGACTCGAAGATCGGCGCGATCTATGAAGGGACCTCGAACATGCAATTGCAGACGATCGCGAAGTTGATCATGAAATAGGTACGCCGCGGACGTGCGCGGCGGATGGGGCGGATCTGATCTGCGTTCATCCTGTGCGAATCCGCGGCTAAATTATGTCTGAGATTCTCATCCGCCAGGCTACACCAGAAGACGCCAAGCTTCTCACCGATCTCGCATACACGACATTCTGGGACGCGTTCGCACACCACCCCAAGAACGCCCCCGACGACCTCAACCACTACATGCGCCAGGCGTTCAATCAGGATCAGATCGCCGCCGAGCTCGCCGATGAAAAGAACATCTTTATCATCGCCGAGATCGATGGTGAGGCTGCCGGCTACGCGAAGATAATCATCGACAGCGTCGAACCCGGCATCACCGCGACGAGACCTGTCGAGCTGCAGCGACTTTATTCACACCAGAAACATCTCGGCCAGGGTGTGGGCCAAAGATTGATGGACGCCTGCTTCGCCCGAGCCCGGTCAGAAAACCGGGACGTCATGTGGCTCGGCGTGTGGGAATATAATCCACGCGCCCAGCGGTTCTACGAAAAGAATGGCTTTCGCGTCGTCGGCAGTCACGTCTTTCAGCTCGGAAAAGACTCACAAACCGATTTACTGATGCAGAGAGAGCTTTGAACCCCGGCGGCCCAGGAGGTTTTGGCTCGGTCCAAAATCATTGCTTTCAAATCTGGTTTGTTTTATTCTCAGATGCCACACCCGATTCCGCGCTGCCTCCATGCAACCTTGGATAGCGATCTCTGACTAAGCTAGACAAATAGGAGCAACCAATGAAAAAACAATTCAATGCTTTTCTTCTCGCGGGATTTTTGTGCGCCTTTTTTTGTGTAGGAGCTACTGCACAAGATTGGTGCAATGGAACCGGCACCTGGTACTACTACTACGACGGATCGTATTCACCCTACTACAACAATACGTGTCATGGATGGACGGCAACAGGCAGCGGCCACGTCTTCGGCGTGAGCATGTATTGGAATCAAGCCGGACGAAATGGGGTTCAAAGCTACGCTTCAAGTGGTAAACGTTACACGCATGACATGACCGACCTTAATCACAATCTCCATGCGACCGGTGTTTACTCAACGAACTTTCCGAACCCGTATTTCGACTTTGAGGATGACAACGGAAACGGCGAACGTGAAGAAGCTGAGGTGGTTGTTGAAAACGGCAACTTCCCAACTGTCGGAACGCGATACTACATCTATTTTTGGTACAACTGGGCGGGTGCCGCGGGTAATGCCGGTAACCTCGCCTATACACCGGCGATATCCGAGGAGCTTTGGTGGACCTCGGATAAATGGGACACCCATAAATACGATAAGGGTCTCAACCGACACTACACCAAGACCGGTAATCTCTTCGACGGCGAGATCCTTCCAACAACCAAGATCCTTCAGGGCAAAGCGAACAGAAGCGAGTTCGAGCGTAGAAGGTTCGAAGAGCCACAGTCGATCGATGACTTCAAGCGCGAAGTCACGTCCGCTGGCATTAAAGTCGCGGGCTACGCTCTCGAGTACGAAGTTGAGTCGGAAGATGGGCCGCAGATCGTTACCGTCGGATTGGTTCCAACGGATGATGAATTCGTCCCAGAAACAACACTTCGGGATGTCCTCGAAACCCTGCCCGAGACCGTCGTGATCAAGAAACTACGCGGAGTGGTCTCGTACTACTTCGATCGTTCGACGTTACCGGACAAGATAGACAATTAGCCAAATGGCACTCGGAAAAAGGGTTGTGAGATGCATCGCCGGGATGTATTGCACAACTCTTTTTTCTTTACCGTACCTGCCTTGATTGTGGCCCGGGCATAGGCTATTGTTTCATCTATGCGATACGTCAAGAACCCGCCGAACCCGTTCGATAAATACTCGGCGGAGTTCATAGGCGAGCCGCCGCCGACAAAGCTTGAGGTTTTCGAGGAAACTGCGACCAAGAAGATGATCACGAAAGCGTTCGCTTCCGATTGGGAAGGCGGGTGGCGGTACACCGTGAACTGTTATCGCGGATGCGTCCACGGCTGTACTTATTGTTTCGCGCGGCGGTATCACGAGTTTCTGGGATACGGGGCTGGGACCGACTTCGAGACGAAGATCGTCGTCAAACCAAACGCTCCGCAGGTGCTGCGTGACGAGCTCAAGAAGACCCGGCAGAAAATGCCGCATGTAGATTTCTCGTTCGCGACCGATCCGTATCTTCCGCTCGAGGCGAGTTACGAACTGACCCGCCAATGCCTGGAGGTATGTGCGGAGTTCGGCGTGCCGGTCGGGGTGATCACCAAGTCGCCGCTCGTGACCCGCGACATCGACATCCTGAAGAAGCTCAACTGCTGGGTATATTTCTCGCTTCCCTTCTTTACGAAGGAGAAGTCGAATCCGTTTGAACCATACACGCCCGTTCCCGAGGCGCGATTCCGGGCGATGGAGACACTCGCGAATGCGGGTATCGAAGTGGGCATCGGTGTGGCTCCGGTTATTCCGGGTTACAACGAATCGGATATTCCAAAGCTGCTCAAACGTGCTCGCGAGGCAGGAGCGAAACGCGCGTTTATGTCGATGCTCCATCTCGACAGCGACTCGATCGAGGAGTATTTCGTTGCCAAGATGCACGAGCGTCTGTCGCCGACTGCTGCTGCAAAAGTGATCAATGCGATGAAGCGAGAGCGCGGCGGCCAGTTGCAGCACCGTTCTTACGCCGAGCGTGATGCTGGACGGACCGAGCAGTGGGAAGTTACAAAGAAGCTCTTCGAATTCCACGCAAAACGTTTCGGCTTCCGAAACCACGAGATGCCCACTGAGACCGAAGCGGTCGCCGCCACCCCTGAACCGGCCCAGCAATCCCTCTTCTGAGTTGAATGATCTCACGCAGTGCTCGCGGAGTTAGCAGAGGGGTATCAGACTCTGCGTACTTCGCGAGCTCCGCGTGAGATTCTTCGTTCTGCCGCTCAGCCTGAGATATCCTGGCTTTGGTATACTGTCACCGAATCACAAGGAGGTTCTATGAAGTTTAAATTCGCTGCAAGCATTACCATCCTGCTCCTATTTTTCTCAGCACCCGCGTTCGCTCAAAAGAAAACCGGCAAAGATCTGCAGGACGCGGTTGAGCGCGTCAATAAGGCGTCGGAAGTCATGACCGAGATCATGTCGATCCGGGATAAATCGATCCCGCGCGACCTTCTGAACAAGGCCAAGGCGGTCGTAGTCTTTCCGGGGACGATCAAAGGCGCGTTCATCATCGGCGGCCAGGGAGGAAAAGGAATCGCAGTGCGGCGTATCGGCAGAGGTTGGAGTGCACCTGCCTTCTTGAACATGGCTGGCGGCAGTCTTGGATTGCAGATCGGCGGCTCGAAAACCGATTATGTGCTGCTGATAATGAATGACAAGGGAATGAAGGGATTGGTCGAAGATAAGTTCGAGCTCGGCGGCGAAGGAAGCGTCGCGGCCGGACCGATCGGTCGTACGGCGGCCGCGTCGACGAACGCAACTTTCGATGCCGAGATACTTACCTACTCGCGCAGCAAAGGACTTTTCGCAGGCGTATCACTCAAGGGTGTCTCGATCAACTCGGACAAGGATCTGAACCGGGCAATCTACGAAAAGAACCTGAAAGATATAATCGGCAATGCCCCTCTCCCTGCTTCGGCCGCGCCGGCATCACTGCGAAAGTTTGGCCAGACGGTCGCAGTCTACGCACGATGAACCGAATCGAAGTTTTCGAACAGATGCTTGTCGCTGATCCATCGAACACGATGGTGATGTTCGGGCTAGCGAAGGAGTACGAGAAGCTGGGCCGACATGAAGATGTGATCCGCGTTCTCGAAGACTATCTCGCGAAATCGGACGACGAGGGCAATGCGTACGGCACACTTGCGAACGCATATGCACTCAACGGCGACCGCGAGAAAGCCATCGAGACATACCGGAAGGGCATTGACGTCTCCATGTCGCACGGACATCCATCAATGGCTAACGAGTACCGGATGACGCTGGATTTGGATTTCGGGGAGTGAGTTAGAGTTTTACCGCGGAGACGGAGAGGCGCAGAGAAAAGCTAATAAATGTTCTCTGCGCCTCTGCGTCTCCGCGGTTCAAATGCCCTTTGTCACCACACAGGGTAACCGTCGCTTTTCGGATTCGCACAGGCTTTTCTGGTTTCTCGCCGGTGACCGGGGCTTTATTGATCGTCTCGACAACTTCCATCCCTTTGGTGACCCGACCGAATGCGGCAAACTTACCGTCGAGGTATGGCGCCTCTTTTAGCAGGATAAAGAAATCGGTAGTGGCTTTGTTCGGTTCGTCCGGGCGGGCCATCGATAAGATACCGCGCTCGTGAATGATCTTGTTCGGCTCGTCGGGTATTGTCCGCTGCGCCCGTTCGCCTATCGCCCTTGTAACCTTGCCCCCTTCCCGCGACCACGATCCCGACGCGGACGGGACCTTCGACGAACCCGGGGACAACCCGGCTGAAACTCGTCCCGTCGAACAAACCCGTCGCGGCAAGATTCAGAAAGTTTCTCACAGATTCGGGCGCGTGCTCGGGATACAGCTCGAGCTCGATGACGCCGCTCTCCGTATCCAGCGATACGCATTGCTTTGACATCGTCGCGACATCGGCTTTATCGAAGGGTTCGGGTTTGGCTGCCGCGGGCGCGGGCGTCGGCCTGGGATTCGCTTTTGGCGCGGGCGTTTGTTGCGCGCCGGCCAGCGTCGTCAATATCAAGATGAATATCGCCGTCCTAAACATTCAATCTATTTTGAGACAAGAAAACCTGATGAGTAAAGCAGAAGAGCGGGGTCAAGCCGCCCTTCCCGGACGTGCGGGTTTGGCGGCGACCCAACGTTACACTTACATCGAATGATAGCGACATTCGCAGGTCCGGAAGGGCGGCTTTGCCCCCGCTTCTTCCGACGGCACATGCTAATATGACTTATCCACTTCCTTACAATTACAAATTATGAATCGTCTAGCAGTAGCTGTTTTCCTGTTGTCCCTCGTCTCTCTTTCTTCATTCGCTCAGCGTGAACATGGCGTCCGGCCGACCTCCACCGGCGGCCCTCTGATGTTCGAGCAGGCGGCATTCGATGTCATGTCATACGACGTCGACGTAAATGTTAATCCAAGTGCGAAGTCGATCTCGGGCGTGACGACGATGACGGCACGGATCGTAATCCCGACAAATGCGATCGTCCTCGATCTAGATCTTCCCTACACCATCGCGAACGTTACGGACGGTACCAGCCCGCTCCGCTTTGAGAGAAAGGAGGGCCGAGTCTGGATTTACTTTCCGATGACGAAGCAGGTCGGTGACGAGATCAAGACGGCCGTTTCGTATTCGGGTGAACCGCGTGTAGCCCCAAATCCGCCATGGATCGGCGGTTTCATGTGGAAGAAGACTGCGTCTGGTGCGGACTGGGTCTCGATCGCGATGCAGAATGACGGCGCCGACCTCCTGTTCCCGGTGAAGGATCATCCATCGGACAAGGCCGATGTCGTGACGATGGACGTCACGGTTCCGGACCCGCTTGTTGTCGCGGGACCGGGACGGTTCGAAGGTTCGAAGAAGAACCCTGACGGTACGACGACCTACAACTGGCGGATGACGAACCCGATCCCGAACTACGAGATCCTGTTCAATGCCGCACCTTATCGAGTGATCAAAGACAGTGTCAAGAGCGTCACCGGCGAGACGATCCCGATCGAGTTCTATATCCTTCCGGAGAGCCACGACAAAGGCGCCTGGCTTATAGACGAGACCAAGAAATACAACGCGTTCTTTGAAAAATATCTCGGTCCATTTCCCTGGAGATCGCAAAAGCTCGGCATCGTTGAAACGCCGCATCTCGGTATGGAACACGCGACGCTCATCGCGTACGGTAACAAGTTTCAAAAGAACGAACACGGCTTTGATTGGCTGATGCTTCACGAGTTTGGGCATGAGTGGTGGGCGAACCTCGTCACGGCATCAGACTGGCGCGACTTCTGGATCCACGAGGGATTTCAATCCTTCATGGACTCGCTCTATCTCGAGCACCTGGGAAAGAAGGACGCATACTTCGCGTCGATGAAAGGCAAAGCGAAGGCGACGCTGAATATTCAAACCGTCGCACCGCGCGAATTGTCTCCCGCATATCAGGTCTACCTGCTCGCGCCGGACTACGTGAAATCGAACGGTGACATCTACGGCAAAGGCGCGGTCACGCTGCACACGCTGCGATATCTCATCGGCGACGACGCGTTCTTTCGTGCACTGCGTCGGATGGCTTACCCGACGAAAGAAATGGAGTCGTGGACGGACGGGCGTCAGACGCGTCTGGTGAACACCGACGATTTCCTGGCCATTGCTGAGGAAGAGTCGAAGATGGACCTGGACTGGTTTTTCGAGATGTACTTGAGACAGCCGAAGCTGCCGCGGTTAGTGACCGAGACCTCCGGCACCACGCTCAATCTTCGTTGGGAGACACCTAACAGCATGCCGTTCCCCATGCCTATAGACGTAGTTGTGGATGGCAAGACACAACGACTGGAAATGAACGGAGGTCGCGGCAGCGTGTCATTCGCCGGTGCTGCACCGACTATAGATCCGAATGGTTGGGTATTGAAGGCGCAGTAGTCAGAACCGCGAGCGGTAGCGACCGGGGCACTGCGTTTTGTCAGAACCGGGAGTCGGTAGCGACCGGGGCCTTCAAGCCGGCTGCATCCGGTGATGGCGGCGGTAGTTAACCGCAGAGGACGCAGGTTAAGCGGAGCAGATCCGATCTTATCATTTCCGGATCTGCGTCATCTGCGCTATCTGCGGTTAGGGGACCTTAA
>CAMLKY010000008.1 GCA_946480545.1 uncultured Acidobacteriota bacterium | reverse complement strand
CGATCGGGCGAAACCCCTGTTTGAGTGTCGGCTTGAACACGATCCATTCGTCGGGCGTCGCCATTCCCTGCACGACCGCCTCGCCCAAACCCCAGGCCCCGTTGATCACGACCGCGTCGCGGAATCCGCTCTCGGTATCGAGCGTGAACATCACACCGCTTGACGCAGCATCCGAGCGAACCATCGGCTGGATTCCGATCGAAAGCGCTACATCGAAATGATCAAAGCCCTTTGCGGTCCGATACGATATCGCACGGTCGGTCCACAGCGATGCAAAGCACTCACGGCACGCCTCGATCAATCTCTGCTCGCCACGAACATTCAATAAGGTATCCTGCTGGCCGGCGAATGATGCATCCGGTAGGTCCTCTGCAGTTGCTGAAGATCGCACGGCGACCTCGTACGTTTTCTTTCCGATGCGCTCACCGAGCTGTCGATACGCCTCGTGGATGGCCGCCTCGAGATCACCAGGAAAAGGAGTGTCCAGAACCATCTGACGCGCCTCGCCGCCTACCCGCGCAAGCTCATCGAGATTGTTTACGTCCAGCCCCCGAAGTAACTTTTTGAGTCTTCCCCGCAGGCCGTTTGTGTCGAGCAGCAAGTGATAGGCGTGGCTCGTCGTGGAGAACCCGTCGACCGCCCGAACGCCGTGGCCCGTAAGCTCGCGAAACAGCTCACCGAGGCTCGCACATTTACCGCCGACAAGCGCGACATCGCCCGCACCCACTTGGCTAAAATCTAAAACGTAAGGTTTGGAATTTGTCATAAACTCCGTCGGAAGTTTCGAGTTTCGAGTTCCTGGTTTCTAGTTTCTAGTTTTAGTATGAGTTTCAGCACCGTACTCACCACGACGCAGACGACGAACAACGAACAACGAACAACGAACCACGAACAAGAAACCAGGAACTCGACACTCAAAACCGGATCACGGCGTCCGGACCGCCTTCGACGTGAACCGTATCGACAAATCGGATGCTCTTGCTGTCGGTTGTCATTACGACCGAGTGCGTTCGCTTTCCGGCGCCAAAGAAGCGGACGCCACGAAGGAGCGCGCCGTCGGTTACACCGGTCGCTGCGAATATCACTTTCTTGCCGGGGGCAAGATCGTTGGTGTCGTAGATCTTGTTCGGATCTGTAATTCCCATCTCGTTCAGCCGTTTCATGACCTGGTCGACCGACGGAACCTTCGACGCATCGACACCTAGTCTGGTGGGGTCGAACACAAGCTTCGCCTGGATCTCTCCGTTCAGGCATTTCATCGCGGCGGCGGTAATAACTCCCTCGGGAGCTCCGCCGATACCCATCAACGCATGAATGTTGGTTCCGGCAACTGCCGCGGAGATGCCAGCCGAAAGATCACCATCGGAGATCAGCCTGATGCGTGCACCCGCAGCGCGGACGTCCTGGACAAGCTGCTTATGACGCGGGCGGTCGAGACAGATGACAGTGAGATCGTCGACGTCACGCCCGAGGCGGCGGGCGATGTTTTTGAGGTTGTCTTCGACAGGAGCGTCGATATCAACGGCCCCGCGCGACGACGGACCGACGACGATCTTGTCCATGTAAATGTCCGGCGCGTTCAGCAATCCTCCGCGCTCGGCCGCGGCCAGCACGGCTATCGCATTGTTGGCTCCCAGTGCACAAAGGTTCGTGCCCTCGAGCGGGTCGACCGCGATGTCGACCTCGGGAAATTCCTGCCGGGCATCATCTGAGAAAACGCCGCCGCCGACCTCCTCACCGATATACAGCATCGGAGCCTCGTCGCGCTCGCCTTCGCCGATCACGATCCGGCCCCGCATCGGCACGGTGTCCATCACTTCGCGCATCGCCTCGACGGCAACATGGTCCGAATGTTTCCGGTCTCCCTGACCCATCGTTTTAGCGGATTCGATGGCTGCGGCTTCGGTCACACGCAGAAAATCCAGAGCCAATTCACGTTCAGCTTTGATAGTCTTCATCCTTTGTATCCTGAGAATTTACGCGTTCTTTAGACTTCGGTATGAACGCATTTTAGCACTTGTCGAACCTCATTTGACAACCTATGGCCCGTGGTATTACGGTTTTACTTTGATTTTCGCTGCGTCTGTAACTGTCAGGAAAGGCTTTTGTTTGCTGGGCTACAGAGAGTACCAGTCGAATTGATCAGACCGTCCAGGAGACGGTATCCGAAGTTATGACATATATCGTTGCCGAACCGTGCATTGACTGTAAATACACCGATTGCGCGGCCGTCTGCCCGGTCGAAGCATTTCATGAACTGCCTGACAAGCTCCTCATAAACCCCGATACCTGTATCGACTGCGACGCGTGCTTGCCCGAGTGCCCGGTCGAGGCGATCTTCTCGGATATGTCCATTCCCGAGGAGTACATGAACTGGCTTGAGATAAACAAGGACGCCGAGAATTATCCGATAATCAGCACCAAGCAGCCGGCACTTTACGGCGCTACGTGTAAAGGGCAGCCCGAGTAGAAATATCAAAGCTCAAATCGAAAAGGCGGCTCCGCGTTGGTGCCGCCTTTCTTCTTTGCGAGCTTGGAGAGCTCTGCGTGAGAGGACGTTTTCACGCAAAGCTCGCAAAGCCGACTCGTCGATTCGGACTGCCCACTACTTAACGATCTCAAACGGAAACAACTGCATCGCCGACTGTTTGCCGGAACGGTCAAAGACGGTCACATGCAGGATATAGTCGCCCGGTTGAAGCGTGTCCTTGAGCAGGAGTGCGCCGCTGACCTTCACGTGCCTCGGATCTGCTTGTGCCGAAACATCGATCTTGTTCAGGTTACCCTCGATCACGACAGCATTGTTCTGCAGTATCCTTGCCTGCGATTCGAGCCGCGGCGGATCGCTGTCCGACTTTGCGTTGTAAATCTCGAACCCGTACCGCAACACGGTTCCCGGCTTGTACTGTCGAAGAACCGTGTCGTACAAAAGCGTTGAGGCGACCTGCATCTGCCCCGGCTTGTTTCCAACGCGGCCTGCTGCGATGTTCTGCCAGATCCCCATCGACACATTCTCGACCGCAAGATTCGACAGGGCAAGCTTTTTCTTCGCGAGATTTGGAACATCGATTATCTGCGAGGCCGAGCCGATTTTGCCGGTTTCGGCATCTCGGACGGCGACGCGGTATTGATACACACCCGGCTTCTTTACAGGCATGATCAAGACATACATGAAGCCGCGCCGAAGCATCGTTTCATACGTCGGCCCTTTTGCCTTGATCGTATACTTGCTCTCCTTACTTTCAGCGGGCATGCCGTTATCGCCGAACGTGACCGCCGCTACATCAAAGGTCGCCTTCTTCCATCCTTCGGCATCCTCGGTAAATTTCAGACTCTTGGCGTCGATGTGTAGAAACGACCGGAGGTATCCCCCGTCGGCTGCATCGTCGGCATAGAGTGCGTTCACGTTGAGGGCAATGTCGTTTTGCGTGAAAGGCGACACTAGCGCACTTGCGATCTGGCGTTCGACGGTCAACTGTGGAGGATTCCGGTCGGACGCGGTATTGAAAAAGCCGCTTCGGTAACTCACTTCCAGACCGGGGCGCCTCACCTTCACTTCGAGCTTGTTGAACTTGCGCTTTTCGGCGTCGAAAGTTTCGGCGTCCGGTTGGTAAGCCAATAGGTAGTATCCAGCCTGCTCGTCGAGTGCTCGCTGGATCCCGCCATTTATGTCATTGCTGTTTAGCAGAGCCTTACCGCCGGTCTGATCGGCAAAGTATGCGAGTCCGTCCTGGCTGTTCCGGAAGTCGCGGACCCGCTGGCGGAGTTTGAAGTCGCGGTGCCCGTCGATGATCTCGTACGTATTATCGACTGCCTGTATGGTCAGCGACTGCATTCCCTTTGTGTCGAAAGTGTAGACAACGACCGACGACCGGTTCGCGAGGTCGACAACCTCTCGAAGCTGCTCGTACACGGCGCCCGCGTTGGATTTGTTAGAGTCGCTGTCGATCTGTAATCCGTCGGTGAAAAGGAACATCGTCTTCCGGCCCGGCAGTGAGCTCATCCCCGAGATAACGTACCGGACGGCACCGAGCGACGCCTGCGCGGCAAAGCCATCTTCCTGTTCGCGCGAATTTCGGTTCGCATCGTAATCCGTCTGCTTCTTGTCCGAGATATTGTCACGGTGAAGCACGGTCGTCCGCTGCTTACTCTGGTCGATATTCGTGCTCTCGCGTGTGAATCGATCGCTTATATCGGTGTCGTTCTGGCTAACCGCAGTCAGCGAGTTGATTCCCGAGGCTCCGAGCGGGTTCCACCGGACTCTTTCGATCGCCGCATGAAGCAGTGCCTTATCCGACGTAAACTGCTGCAACGCCCCCACGCCGCCGCCTGTGCGAATGATCGCGACAAGGTCGCCCGGCTGCATCTGTTGATCCACGAACCGGCGAAGCGCCTTTCGGGCGTAGTAGATGCTCGCGAACGACATGTTGAGGTCGTCAACGACTATCGAGATCGTGTTGCGTATCGCCGAGGGCCGGGTCTGCTGTGCGGATTTGACCGGGGCCGCTCCGGGTGACTGCGGTGATTCGTTTGCCGTGACACCGGCGGCGGTCCTGGAGACGAACGAGAAATTCGATATCTGCTGACGCTCGCCGTTCTCGAAAAGCTCAAAATCCGCCGCCGTTAGGCCGGTGACTACCTTTCCGTTCTTATCGGTGACCGTGACGTCGACCTGTATTAGATCGGTCGAGATGCGGACGACCGGCTCTTCAGGGGGCGTCGGCGACGTCTGCTGAGCGATCGCAGAGAAAGTCAGAAGCCCGAATACTAGCGGCAACAGAATTCTTTTTTTGATCATAAAACTTTGTCGATCGTATTTATTACTGCCGACGATCTATGCGGGACGTGTCGCGGAAAGAGTTCTCCAAATGTATGGCAATCGCGGATGTGAGTCAATGAATTACGAAGCTACTTTGCGAGCTTAGCGAGCTCTGCATGAGACCAGGCTATTCTCCCGCAGAGCTCGCTCAGCTCGCAAAGTTCGGAGGTCTGGCAAAAACTTTCGAACGCCCTTAAACTAGAAATTCTTAAAGAGGTGTCGCGCTAATGATTGAATCAGTTGATCCAAAGATCACACACAAGCCCGCGGTCCGTTGCGTTGAATGCGACCGCGAGATGCACCATTACAACACTTTCGTCACGCCGACGAACGAACGCCGGAACGTCTGTTGGGAGTGTCTCGCCCGGCAGGAGAAAGGGTTCTTCGCGCACCGGGATTTCCGCCGCGGAGCCCGCCGGGGATTTATACCGAGGTAAGTTGATTTGCCCGAGGGATACGCGAAAGAAATGCGAAATGGTCTCTTCTTGTTTCGCGTTATTTCGCGTATTTCGCGGGCTAATTTCTTATGGGAATAAGAAAGATCACCGAATATCCAGCCGAAGTTCTCGGTCAGGTCGGCCAGCCCGTCACCGAGTTCGATGAAAGCCTCGCCGAGCTATGTGCGGATATGTTCGAGACGATGTATGACGCTCAGGGAGTAGGACTCGCGGCGCCGCAGATCGGGTTGAACCTGCGTCTGTTCGTGATGGATTGCGAGGGAATAAAGCTCATCGCGGCGAATCCCGAGGTCATCGAGACCGAAGGCGAGCAGTCAGGGCAGGAAGGATGTTTGTCTGTTGGAAAAGTTCCGGCCGTCCTCACACGCCCAATGAAAGCCAGGCTGCGTGCACAAGACGAAAAAGGCGAATGGTTCGAACGCGAAGCCACCGGCTACGCGGCCCGCGCTTTCCTGCACGAGACCGATCACTGCGACGGAAAGCTTTTCATCGACCACCTACCTAAACTGCGGCGGGATATGGTTGTGAAGAGATTTCGGAAAGAGAAGAGGTGGTAGAGTTGAGTGAGACTCTCACGACGTGCGACTGGAGCGCAGGCATCCTGCCTGCAACGCCGCGGCAGCGGCGTCAAACGATCACGATTTGCGGCGATCAGCGCTTTTTCGGGCTCCGCCCTCATGCAGGCAGGATGCCTGCGCTCCAGTCCGTTGGCGTTCCCCTACTTTACTCTCGAACAAACATCGCCCGGTACACCGGAAGGTCCTTTCCCTCCACGGCCTTTTCCCTCTCGGTTTTCACCGGAAACGGATTCTTCGTAATCCGCTTTTCCCGGAATCGCTCGTCGTTGCGGAACAACTGAAACATCTCCTCTGAAAGAAACCCGATGTCAGTCTGAACAAAGACACGTCCTGCCGGGGTGAGATGACGGGCGATAGTTTCGACCATCTCTTCATTAACCATCCGGCGCTTTGCGTGTTTCTTCTTGAACCACGGATCGGGAAACTGGATCGTAACCGTTTGCAGGACGCCGGGTGGAACGTTCTCGAGCAACCGGTCGAGCCACAACATTGCGTTACAAAATGCGTAATGCAGGTTTGTAAGTCCCTCACCCTGTGCGATTCGGTTCGCTTCATCTACCAGCGGCTCTCTGATCTCGACACCCAGATAGTTCCATTGCGGAACCGCCTCAGCCATCCGGAGCAGGAACCGGCCGCGGGCACATCCGATATCCAGGAGCAGCGGACGATCGGGCTCGCCGAACACCGATTCGATATCGACCGGCTTCGGAGCCTGCCGATAGAAAGGGGCGAGCGGATTCACATGCTGGTGTACACGGACTCGGGGCATAGTCACCGTTGGGCGAGAAGGATCAGGACTGTCAGTACCGTGGCGGCGATGTACGTGGCCAGTGCCAATGCTCCGAGGATCTTCGTAATGAGCCGGGCGTTCTGGGGATTCTTGTATTGGTCCGAGGGAACCTGTATTAGGGCGTACACGATGCCCGTGAGCAACCCGCCGATGTGACCGTAGTTGTCGATGATCTGGAAAAGCACAAGCCCGAAGACGAGGATGATCCCGATGTTGATGAGAAGGCTCTTGCGAAACTCATCGGATACAAACTGCCGCCGGCGGAACGCGTACACGACCAGATAACCCAGCAGACCGACGATCCCGCCCGAGGCGCCAACAGAGAGTCCATCCGGACGAAAATACAAACTGAGCAGACCGCCGCCGACAGCCGATAGCACAAACACCAGCGCGAGATGCGCACGATTCGTCAGCAGCTCCATCAATCTGCCAAAGCCGTACATCGCGTAGCCGTTCATGAAGATGTGGAGGATACTGCCGTGAACCACGGCCCCGGTAAGAATGCGCCAGTACTCGCCGTTCAGGAATTCCGGCTTGCCAAAGCCGGTCAAGTCGGCCGACCGCTCAAATCCGAGTGGCAGTTGAAAGGCTGTACCGATGACCATACACGCGAGGATCGCGATGGTGTAGAGCGGAAAGGGAAAAGGTATCTCCGGCGGCGGACCAGCGGTCTCAGCAGTCTCGTCGACCTCATTCTCACGTTGATATTCCAACGACATAACTTCAGCTTACATCGCAGCGCGTGAGATGACTACATCGCGAGTCCGCCGTCAGCCTGGATCACCTGGCCGGTTATATATGCAGCAGATGGTGAGAGCATGAAGCACGCGATCTCCGCAACCTCCTGCACATTCCCGAGACGCCCGAGCGGGACCATCGAGAGAAACTTCTCGCGATACTCGGCGTTCATCTCAGCGGCCATGTCGGTTTCGACCAGTCCGAGCGCGAGCGCGTTGACCGTGATCTTTTTGGTCGCGACTTCTTTCGCCAACGACTTCGTCAGTCCGATCATACCGGCCTTGGACGCCGAATAGTTGGATTGCCCGAGCATGCCGACGACGCCGCTGATCGACGTTATGTTGAGGATGGATCCTCCGTTCTCGTTCCGCATCATCGGCCGCAGCACGTGTTTGGAAAAATTCCACGCACCTTTGAGATTTGTATCGATGACCGAATCCCAATCTTCCTCTTTCATGCGAAGGATCAACTGATCGCGCGTGATGCCGGCGTTATTGATAAGAAAGTCTACGGTGCCGAAGGCTTCTTTGACCTGCGCGACGAATTCGCCGGCCGCGGCAGTGTCGGCTACGTCGCACTGCGCGGCATGAGCTTTCACGCCAAGCGCTTCTAGCTCACCCTTCAATTTATCGGCCTCGTCCGCGCTCTTTGAATAGTTGAACGCGATGTTAGCCCCGCGTCGTGCGAGCTCTGTCGCGATCGCTTTACCGATGCCGCGTGTCGCTCCGGTAACGATCGCCGACTTTCCCTCGAATTGTTTTTCGCTCATAGATTCGCTTGGATATTTCTTTGCAACTGAGACGCGAGACTAAATTCACTACCTCTTCGCTAATGCCTTTAGTTTCTCTGCGCCTCGGCGTCTCCGCGGTCAAATCAATTTATTCACCCAACGCCATACGCTGGATGAGAAAGAGATCATTGATTCCCTTCTCCGCCATTCCCAGCATCTCGTTCATCTGCTCGCGCGTGAACGGCTCACGCTCGGCCGTGCCCTGGATCTCGATAAACCTCCCCGCCCCGGTGCAGACGATGTTCATATCGACCTCGGCCTCGGAATCTTCGGCGTATGCGAGATCTAGGATCGGGGTTCCCTGCAACACGCCCACACTCACCGCGGCAACCTCGCTCAATAGAGGTGATGTCTTGAGAACCGAATTCCGCACAAGCTTTCGGCATGCGAGAGCGAGCGCGACATAGGCTCCCGTTATCGACGCACAGCGCGTACCGCCATCGGCCTGTATGACATCACAGTCGATCATGACCTGACGCTCGCCAAGAAGCTTCGTATCCACGATCGCTCGCAGGCTTCGACCTATAAGCCTCTGTATCTCCTGCGTCCGGCCCGAGGGTCTCTGTGTCTCACGCTGCGTTCGGGTGTTCGTCGCTCGCGGCAGCATCGCATACTCCGCGGTCACCCAGCCCACACCCTTGTTCCGCAGGAACATCGGTACGCGATCCTCGACGCTCGCGGTGCAGATGACCTTTGTCCCCCCGACCTCTATCAACGCCGAACCCTCGGCGTACGGCGAGATGTTCGGCGTGATCTTCGTAGTTCGTATCTGGTCGACGGCACGGCCGTCAGGTCTTATGTAAGTCATTCGTTCGTGGTTCGTGGTTCGTTGTTCGTTGTTCGTCGATCGTGGTCATCGTTCGTTGTGTACGACGCGAGTCGGTACCCTCCGCGTGAGCGGAGGGGTCAGCGCCGGACATCAAGGCAACTCTGCTCGCCGTCGAGGTTCGACCGCCCGCTCACGCGGACGGTACCGACTCGAGTCGCTGTATACCAAGCTACAACGAACAACGAACCACGAACCACGAACAACAACTACCTCAGCTTGTCACTTCCGAATACCTCTATTGCCTCCAGCTTGTTCGGTGTCGTGCCGAGGAACCTTTCCGCCACTTTTGCGAATCGCTCGGCGGCATCCGTGACATAGAAGTGGTCAAGATCATCGCAGAGCAGCCTATCGCCGGATACGAGATTTGGATTTCCGAGATCCCTGGATGCCAGCAGTCCTTCCACTTCCTCCGCCGTGGCTTCGCCCGAGTCAATTAGCTTAACATGCGCCCCCACCGTTTTCTGGATCACATCTCGCAGGATCGGATAATGCGTGCAGCCGAGAACTAACGCCTGTGGCTCGAATCCGCGCACCTTCTTGAGATATTTTTCCGCGATCGAAAAAGTCTCGGGTTCTTCGGTCCAACCTTCTTCAGCAAGCGGAACGAACAGCGGGCACGGGGCCTGAAAGACGCTCGCAGATTCCGATGCCCGTCGAATAGCGTCACCGTATGCGTTACTCGCGATCGTAGCCTCGGTAGCGATCACCGCGATCCGCGCTTTTGTCTCGGCCGCCGTTTCCGCGACAGCCTTTCTTCCTCCGGGTCCGATCACACCGACGACGTCGATGCCGATCCGCTCGCGGATCTTCGGAAGAGCAAGCGCCGACGCCGTATTGCACGCGACGACGAGCAGCTTGATGCCTAGAGACGCCAGGAATTCGGAGTTCTCGATCGCATATCGTTCGACTGTCGCAAGCGACTTTGTCCCGTACGGCACTCGCGCCGTGTCGCCGAGATAGACGAACCGCTCGTTCGGCAGACGGTCGTGCAGAGCTCGGTAGACTGTAAGTCCCCCGACGCCGGAATCAAAGATACCGATCGGTAAATCTCTCACAACAAAGGGCGGCGATACTTTGCCGAAAGCATAAGGCTACAGAAACGAGAGTTAATCGGCAAACCCGACGGCGTTTGTCTGAAGGAAACAAAAAATCATTGACGGATTCACCGCCGATAGTGAATCATTGATGCAGGCGAAACCGAGCTCCCGAAGCTCCTCCAGATCGCCATTTCGTGTTTTTGCTTACGATCCGTTACGCGTTTCACCAACGTTCGAGACGAGCCAATTCCTCAAGTCAGCTCTCCACGTAAGCCATCAAGTCTTTATCGATGATCTAATACTCCGCGCTCGTCCGCGGGAAATCACAAGAACGAACTGCCTCCCATGAGAAACTCGATGCCCGCAAGGTTGATGACACAGGCCGCCACCCGACCGCCACTGTCGGATAGGGTCGATGCTGAACGCGACCGGATACTTATCGTGGACGATTCACCCACCGTCAGAGCCGTGTTCGCACAACAGCTTTCAGATCGATACGACTGCCGTCAGGCCGATTCTTTCATGGCGGCACTCGACCGCCTCCGCGATGAAGACTTCGCGGTAGTCATCGCGGACATTCAGATGCCGGGGATCTCGGGTGTCGAGCTGCTGCGGAAAGTCGTCGAGAAGTATCCCGGAACGTCGGTCATCATGGTGTCCGGAGTAGACCGGCCCCAGACCGTTCTAGACAGTATGCGCGAAGGCGCTTTCGATTACCTTATCAAGCCGTGTGATCCGTACATGCTCGACCTGACCGTCGAACGTGCGCTCGAACGCAGAACACTTCTCCGCAAAGCGGCCCGCTACAAAGCGGATCTCGAAGCACGTACCGTCGAGCTGGCCGAGGGCAAGGCGCAACTACAGGTCCTCCAGGCCCAGATAGTACAGAGTGCAAAGATGGCGTCGCTCGGCCAGCTCGCCGCCGGGGTGGCGCATGAGCTGAACAATCCCGCAGGATTTGTCCACGGCAACCTCGACCTAATGGGTGTTGCCATCGCCGATCTTGTCAGGCTGCTGAAGTTCTACGACGAAACAGATCTGGGCGAGGAAGCCGCGGCCGCCGTAGCGGCGATCAAGAAAGAAATTCACTACGAGGCTACCGTCGCGGATCTCGAGTCGATGATCGCCGACTGCCGCGAGGGCACCGAACGTATTCGCGATATCGTCCAAAATCTACGCACGTTTTCGCGCCTCGACGAGGCAGAGTTCAAGGAGATCGACATCCACGAGGGAATCAACTCCACGGTACGCATTCTCTCGAGGTACTTCAGCGCCGATAAGATATCGCTCGTTCGTAATTTCGGGGAGATCCCGAAGATCGAGGGTTACTCTGGTCAGTTGAATCAGGTCTGGATGAACCTGCTCGCAAACGCGGCCCAGGCGGTAAGCGCCAACGGGGGCGAGATCACGATCTCCACGCAACTAAACGGTGAAGCGGTCGAGGTTTCGATCAGCGATACCGGGTGCGGTATCCCGCAGCAGCATCTTGAGCATATATTCGATCCGTTCTACACCACCAAACCAGTGGGAGAAGGCACCGGTCTCGGGCTCTCGATCACATTCAGTATCGTGGAACGCCACTCCGGAAAGATCGATGTCCGAACAGCGGTGGGCAAAGGTACAACCTTCACGGTTACGCTGCCAACGGGCAGGGCGAGACTCCCTGAAATCCAACCCGTAGAGCAATAAAATTCGTATTCAATCATGAACCACAAGATCCTAGTTGTAGATGACGAACCGGCAAACACGCGCCTACTCGAACGGGCCCTCCGCAATCACTTTGAGGTCGTGTCCGCTCAATCCGGAGCCGAAGGGTTGGAGCTGCTGACGATCCACGATATAGCCCTGATAATTTCTGACCAGCGAATGCCTGGAATGACCGGTGTCGAGTTTCTAAAGCGGTCGGCCGAGCTTCGCCCACACTGTGTCCGGATAATTCTAACCGGCTATACCGATGTGTCTGATCTGGTCGAAGCACTGAATTCGAACGTTGTCTATAAGTATGTAACAAAGCCGTGGGACGGCGCGGATCTGCTTCAGACGGTGAAGCGGGGTCTGTCACATCACGAGACGATACGTGCCCAACACCGGCTGAACCAGGAGAATCAGCGACTCCACGAACGACTCGCGAGCGCCGAGTCCGGGTTTGTAAGACTCGCTGCAGAACTGCTCTGCTTACACAATGCGCAGGTGGCCAAGCGGTCGGAGCGGATACGCGAAATCTCGTTCGCGGTCGGCGGAGTTCTCGATCTCGATGCAGCCGAACTCAAGACCGTATCAAATGCCGCGTCGCTCCACGGCTTCGCCGATCTTCACAGCCCGGCTGACCCGATCAACACGCCGAACATTCAACTAGAACTCTCCCGAGAACGCGGACTGGGACTGCTCGCCGACATGCCTGGCCTTGAGGAGGTCGTCGACGCGATCCGCTGCCTTTCGGAGCGCTTTGACGGTTCCGGGCCGGCGGCTTTGACCGGCTCACGTATTCCGCTCGCCTCACGGATCGTGGCAGCGGCTAGGGCTTTCGATTCGATGGTGTCCTCGGACTCGAGTGATACGGAACAACTCGCGCCGCACGAAGCGATAATGCGGCTGCAGGCAGATGACGGGTGCGAATTCGATCCCGAGGTCGTCAACGCATTTTCGAAATTGTTGACCGAAGGACGATTGGAGAGTCTGATGCCTGACGGGGTTTTCTCCGTCGCATAACTACGGGGTGCGGCCGCGAAGCTGTTCGATAACGCGAGCGACATTTTTCTCGATCGCGGTCTCGGACTTCAACGAACCGATATAGCGAAAGATCTCTTTCCGACGCGAAGGCGGCAACTTATCGAGTGCCGCCTTTGCCTTTGCATTTTTCCGCAGGGCCGCCGCCAGGGCTTCGGGTTCGGGCACCTCGCGAGGCTCGGGGTCGAATTCTACTTCGACGCGTGCCGTATCGCCGACCGTCAGGCCCGAGTCTTCGAGCATCGGGCCATTCACATAAAGCCGCCACGCCGCCTGATACTTAACAAGGGTCTGTATGAAGGCGGCACCATTAAGCTTTCCACGAACTGGTATCGGACCTTTCGATCTCCCGGCTTGCTCGAAAATAACGGCGAGCACATCATCGGGCGGATCGATTACCGGGTTGATACCGATCTTGTATATCTCAGCCTTGAATTTCACCTGGCGAACATTATCCTGCTGCTGGACGTAATTTCCGAGGGGTATTATAAGGGAACTATGTTTTGTCCACAGTGCGGATCAACACAGAGCGACGAATTGAAATTCTGCAAATCGTGCGGCGCAAATCTGCAGGCACTGCGGCAGGTGATGGCGACACGCAGTGCTGATGACAAATTCGACTGGAGTCGGACATGGGTCGCCGAGATGTTTATGTCGAGTGAAGACGCGATAAAGCATCAGGCAAAGCTCGACGAGCTGCAGGGCCTTACGCCTGACATAAAGCGTCTGCGTGAGATCAAGGCCGGGGTTATTACGGCGAGCGTCGGTATCGGCCTGATGATCCTGCTTTTCGTTCTGATGAACGGGATCGTTGCCGGCGGTCGCGTCTCGGACGCGGCGGCCGAGATCCTGATGCGGCTTTGGATTGTCGGGGT
>CAMLKY010000007.1 GCA_946480545.1 uncultured Acidobacteriota bacterium | reverse complement strand
CCCGATCCCGAGATCGCGAAGATGATCAAGGAAGTGTCGGCCAAGAACATCGAGACGTCGATCCGGAAGCTCGTTTCATTCGGCACGAGGAATTCGCTCAGCGAACAGGACAATCCGGTGCGTGGGATCGGGGCCGCGCGTGACTGGATCTATTCAGAATTTCAGCGTATCAACGCCGGCTGCGGAAACTGTCTGGTCGTGGAGAAACAATCGTTCCTTCAACCGAAAGCCAACCGCGTCCCTCAGCCCACCACAATGACAAATGTCATCGCCACCCTGCGAGGCACGACCAATCCGGAGCGTGTGTACGTCGTCTCAGGACATTACGATTCGATGTGCACTTCGCCGACCGACGCCAAGTGTGACGCGCCGGGTGCGAACGACGACGCATCGGGAACGGCCGCCGTCATCGAGCTCGCGCGTGTGATGTCGAAGAGGAAATTCGACGCCACGATCGTTTTCATGACCGTGCCCGGGGAGGAGCAGGGACTGCTCGGCGCCACGTACTTTGCACAGCAAGCGGTCGAGAAAAAGATGGATATCGAAGGGATGTTTACGAACGACATCGTCGGGGGCGTAACGACGCAGAAGAATTCGCCCCACCGCAACCGCGTGCGGGTGTTCTCCGAGGGTGTCCCTTCAAACGAGACCGACCAACAGGCGGCGACGCGGCGAAGCGTCGGTGGCGAGAACGATTCGGCGTCGCGGCAACTTGCCCGTTATATCAAGGAACAGTCGGACCGGTATCTGAAGAATTTTCGTGTTTGGATGATCTATCGTCGCGACCGATACCTGCGCGGCGGTGACCACATTCCCTTTCTCGAGCGCGGATTCACAGCCGTCAGGATCACCGAGGTTGATGAGGACTACACGCATCAACACCAGAACGTACGGACCGAGAATGGGATCTTCTACGGCGACACGCCGGAGTTCGTCGACTTTGAATACACTGCGAACGTGACGCGTGTGAACCTGATCGCGCTTGCATCGCTGGCCGACGCACCGGCGAGACCAAAGAACGTGGCGATCGTCACGACGCGTCTTACGAACGACACCGAACTGAAGTGGGATGCGAATACCGACGCCGATCTCGCGGGTTACGAGATAGTTTGGCGCGATACGACGTCGCCCGAGTGGACAGATTCGGCATTTGTCGGTAACGTCACGAACTTCCTGATGAAGGCACGTTCGAAGGATAATTTCTTTTTTGGAGTGCGGGCTGTGGACAAGGCCGGGAACAAAAGTCCGGTGGTGTATCCGAGGCCGATGAGGTGATTAGAGCGGAGGCCAGTGTGAGACGAGCGGAGGGGGTCATAGAAGTCAGAGCAAGCCGAGAAGAGCGGGGGCAAGCCGCCCTTCCGGACCTGCCAATGTGATTACCGGGCCTGCGCGGGGTTCCTTGCGATCGCAATAACATTCGCAGGTCCGGAAGGGCGGCTTGCCCCCGCTCTTTTTAAGCCCACCCGACCCTCTCAGTTCCAAAAAAAGGCTGCCCCTTGAGACAGCCTCTTTCTACTCCATCAGAGAACCGATTTAGTTATCATCAGTCGACTTTGTTTCCTGACGCTTCTGTCTCATCTCCTGACGCTTCTGGCGAAACTCTTCACGACGCTTTTCCATCTCGGCCTTGCGGGCTTCGACCTGCGTACGCTGTTCCGGGGTCAGGATCGCTAGCACCTGCGCACGAACCGACTCGTGCTTCGCACGCTGCTCCTGGCGAAGAGCTTTGAGGCGCTCTTTCTGAGCTTCAGTGATCTCGCCGCCGTTCTTACGCGTCTCGCGGATCGAACGGAGCTCGCTCATGATAGCTTCGCTCGGCTTGTTGGCCTCATGGATCTGACGGATCTGCTCCTTCTGTGCATCGGTGAGCTCGATGCCGCGAAGTCCCAACATACCGCCACGCATTCCACGCATACCCGCGTGGCGACCAGCACCCCGACGTCCGCCGCGATGACCGTCACGCTTATGCTCGAGCTTGTGGGCATCGTCCTGCGCTTTCGGTGCTTCCTGAGCAGACGCGAACGTGCCAAAGGCGACGACAGCGAATGCAAGTGTAATTGCGGAAGAGAATTTACTTCTTAATGACATTTTTTACCTCTTGAACTTATAGATTCGTTACAGCTTTCGCTGATCGGTATTTTGACGCTGGGTAAATTGGTTTAGTCGAATGTTTTTCCAATGGGCCTGTAAAGAAATGTAAAATCCTGGCAGGCCTTGCGATCTCTGCGCGGGCGGATTTTTTCACGCAGAGCTCGCGTAGACCGCAGAGAGCCGCACCGTTGGAAAACCGGAACTCCCTTGCCCCGCTTAGCGTTTCATTCGTCTGGTTGGTAAAATGCGGCTTTCGCGTATGACGGGCCGTAAGAGCCCGTTGTCCATTATGAGATTCTTATCCGAGATCAATTCTCCGGCCGACCTGCGGCAGCTACGCGTCGACGACCTCCAGGAAGTCGCCGACGAAGTACGCCAGTTCATTATCGACACATGCTCGCGCGTCGGCGGTCACACGGGCGCCAGTCTTGGCGCCGTTGAGCTCGCGGTCGCGATGCATTACGTTTTCGATACGCCGCGCGACAGGCTCGTATGGGACGTCGGCCACCAGGCCTATGCACATAAGATCCTCACCGGCCGGCGTGACGAGCTTCACACGATCAAGCAAGAGGGCGGGCTCTCGGGATTTCTTCGACGCGATGAGTCGGAGTACGACACTTTCGGCGCCGGTCACGCGTCGACCTCACTCTCGGCGGCGCTGGGAATGGCTATCGCACGCGATCGTAAAGACGAGGACTTTCACGTATGTGCGTTGATCGGAGATTCGAGTCTCGCGGGCGGGATGGCAATGGAGGCCATCAACCAGGCCGGACATTTGAAATCGCGACTCGTCGTAATTCTCAATGACAACGGAATGTCGATCGCGCCGGCGGTCGGATCTCTGAGCAGGTATCTGAATCGCATCAAAGAAGCTCAGAGCTACCAGCATCTCAAAGAAGAGATCGGTGACGCGCTCGAGAGCGTTCCCGGCATCGGGCGGCATCTTCGACACGCGGCAAAGTCGGTAAAGGATGCCATCGCAGCCGCTGTTCTGCCGGGAGCGCTTGTCAATGAGCTTGGCTTCAAGTACATCGGCTATGTCGACGGTCACAACGTTCCGATGCTTGTCCGCGCCCTTGAAGAGGCGAAGAGCGTCGAGGATGGACCGGTGATCGTCCACGCCCTGACTACCAAGGGCAAAGGATTCCCAAACCCCGAGAAGAATTACTACGCTTATCACGCGACCGGTCCGTTCGATCCGAAAACCGGTTTGCCGCACAAATCCAACACATCCGCTCCGCCGGCATACACAACGGTGTTCGGCGAGACGATGTGCGAGCTGATGGATGTGGATGACAAGATCGTCGCCCTGACCGCAGCCATGCCCGACGGTACCGGTATCGATCGCGTGCTTGAACGATTTCCGGAACGGGCATTTGACGTTGGCATCGCCGAACAACACGCCGTGACATTTTGCGCCGGAATGGCGTGCGAAGGTCTGAAACCTGTGGCGGCGATCTATTCGACGTTCCTGCAGCGCGGGTTTGACCAGATCATTCACGATGTCTGCCTTCAGAACCTGAATGTTACATTCGCGATGGATAGGGCGGGTATCGTCGGTGCCGACGGCCCGACACACCACGGCCTCCTGGATATCGCATACCTACGCGGATATCCGAACATCGTGTTAATGGCCCCGAAAGACGAAGCCGAAATGCGCGACATGCTTTTGACCGCGGTCGAACACGAAGGCCCAGCTGCCCTGCGGTACCCGCGGGGCAACGGTTTGGGTGTAGACATCTCCTCGAAGCCGAAGCTTATCGAGATAGGTAAAGCTGAGACGCTTCGTGAGGGCAAGGATGTCGCGATCGTCGCATACGGTTCGATGGTGGCCCCCGCGCTAAACGCGTCTGAGCGGTTAAACTCGGACGGCATCGAAGCAACCGTGGTCAATGCTCGGTTCGTCAAACCGCTTGACGCGGAAACGATCCTCAGAATTGCCCGCGAGCACGACGTTATCATCACAGTCGAGGAAGCGTACCTGGCCGGCGGTTTCGGCTCGGCGGTGCTCGAGCTTCTCGAGCAGAACGGGCTCCAGGATAAGGTCAAGGTCGTGCGTATGGGTGTTAGCGACGAGATCGTGACGCATGGCGATCCGAAAAAACTGCTGGCCTCGTACGGGCTGGACGCGGATGGCATTTACGAGACCGCGAAAAGATCTGTCGATTCTCGATCGGACCTGCAGACCGGAAAGAACAGACTGCGGGCCGTAAAATAATTTGTCCCTTTAATCTGAAAACATGAAGAACGAACCTAAGAAAAGCAGCGGCAGCGGTATCCCGATCGTCATCATCGCCCTTGTATTTGTCGGCGTTGTCGTTGGCGGCTGGTGGTTGTACAGCCAGTCGAAACCGAGCACTAACCGGAACGACAACACAAGCACAGCGAACGCGCGGCCGACACCCGTCGTCAACGCACCGATCGGAGCGACGCCGCCAAATATGCTTGGCTCGCCGACGGCTTCCGTAACGGTCGAAGAGTTTGCGGATTTTCAGTGTGGATCGTGCGCTGCGACGCACCCTGTCCTGAAAGAGGTCCAATCGATCTACGGAAGCAAGATAAAGTTCGTGTTCCGGAACTACCCGTTGGCGATTCCCGCACACGACAAGGCTTTCGAAGCAGCAACCGCTGCGGAAGCGGCCGGAATGCAGGGTAAGTTCTGGCAGATGCAGGACCAGCTTTTTGTAAACCAGCAGGCGTGGAGCCAGAATCCGAATTACAAACAACTGTGGGCGGAATATGCTTCGAAGATAGGGCTCGACGTTCAGCAGTGGCAGAACGATCTAATCGGAATGGCCGCGAAGAACCGTGTTGAGCAGGACATGTCCCGCGGTCGGGCGCTCGGCGTGAGTTCGACTCCCACGATCTATATCAACGGGATCTCGGTTCCATTCAACGAAGCGAACACCGCGGGTCTGCGTCGGCTGATCGATGCCGAGCTCCAGAAGACGGCCGGCCAGTCTGCACAGCCGGCGGCTCCTGCATCAAACACTCAGGCCGCAACGGCCAATAGTAATACGAGCGCGAAATGACCGAAGAACCAGACAACGGCTCGATTCGAAAGCTGCCTCTGGTGGCAGCTTTCGTCGCGTTGATCGGCCTGGCTGATGCCGTTTATCTAACGGTCAAGCATCTCACCGATGAGCCCGTGCCGTGCAGCATCATCTCCGGCTGCGAGACGGTGCTCACAAGCAAATACGCAGAGATCGGTGGTATCCCGCTCGCCGCCTTTGGCGCCCTTGCTTACTTCATTGCTTTTTCACTTGGCGTCCTGGCCGCCTACGGAAACCGGACGATGTGGATGCTTTTCGGGATCCAGGTGATCCTGATGGCCGCGTTCACCACGTGGCTCCTCTATCTGCAAGCCTACGTTATCGGGGCCTTCTGCCAATTCTGCCTCATCTCGGCGGCGACCACGTTCACCATGCTGGTGATCTTTGTGATTTCGAAGGCCGCTCGGTTTAGATAGTCGCAATCGCCTGAGGCCCGAGGCGCTGGCGGAAGCGCAGGAACGGGGGCTGTTTGCCCTGTTCGGTCTTCGCACTCATCAGGCAAGGATGGCTGCGCTGCAGCCGGTCGGCGATATACACCCGCGGCGGGACCAGTCGCGAAACCTAATGACAGGCATCCGCGTAAGAAGTTCTAGAATCTTGTTAGAGTTGTAATCCAGACAAAGTGCTGGCCGGCGAGAACGGCCATGGCATTGGTGGTCTGGGTGCGACTCTGATTGCCTATTGTCTACTACACAAAAATTTAAGGAGTTTGCTATGCGAATGAAGGAGATTTTCGCCTGTTTGATGGTCGGCCTGCTGGTCCTCACCGCCCCGACCCTGGCACAAAAGAACGGCGATAAATTGCCGCCCCTGAAGATAAAAGAATATCAGTTGAAGAATGGCCTTCGGGTCATTCTCCACGAGGACAAATCGACGCCGATCGTATCCGTCGGAGTCTGGTATCACGTCGGATCAAAGAACGAGACCGCCGGCAGGACCGGCTTCGCCCACCTCTTTGAACACATGATGTTCCAGGGCTCGAAGAACTATAACGCCGACTATTTCACGCCTCTTCAGGAAGCGGGGGCCAACATCAACGGAACAACGAACCAGGATCGCACCTGGTACTTCGAAACGGTCCCGTCGAACTTCCTCGAGCTCGCGCTCATGCTTGAGGCTGATCGCCTTGGCGGACTTCTCGAGGCAATGACGCAGGAGAAGCTCGACAACCAGCGCGATGTCGTCAAGAACGAGCGTCGCCAGCGTGTCGACAATCAGCCTTACGGTACGGCGTTCGAGAAGATCGGCGAGATCATGTACCCAAAAGGCCATCCGTATAACTGGACGACCATCGGCTCGCTCGAAGACCTTCAAGCGGCATCGATGGATGATGTGAAGTCATTCTTCCGCCAGTATTACGTTCCCAACAACGCGATCCTCGTGCTCTCCGGTGATTTTCAGGAGAAGCCGGCGCGCGACTGGATCGAAAAATATTTCGGACCGATCGCGGCAGGCAAGCCCATCGAACGCCCGAATCCGGCACAGCCGAAGCTGGATAAAGAGATTCGCACCACGGTCGAAGATAACGTTCCGCTCGCGCGCCGGTACTTTGTCTGGCACGGTGTGCGTGCGTACGCACCCGATGAACCGGCGCTCGATTTCCTGAGCTTCATACTCTCGACGGGTCGTACCTCGCGCCTGCAGAGCAACCTGATCTACGACAAGGAGCTGGTACAGACGGTGTTCGCCGGTAACGGAACGAACGAGGTCGGCGGCCTCTTCCAGATCCAGGCTACCGCACGTCCGGGCAAGTCGCTTGATGACATCGAGAAGGAGATCGACGCCGAGATCGCGCGGATCAAGACGACACCTCCGACTGCGGAAGAGATGTCTCGCGCGCTGAACAGTATCGAATCGCAGACCATCTACGGGCTGCAGACCGTGCTCGGAAAGGCGTCGCAGTTGACGACGTTTGCCGGCTATCTCGGCAAGCCGAACTGGTTCCAGCCGGATCTCGATCGCTACCGCACTGTGACCCCTGCCGATGTGCAGCGAGTTGCGAACAGTTACCTGAGCGGCAATCGTCTGGTAATGACATACACGCCGCGCACCGGTGAAGCCGCTCGTGTAAATCGCGAGGCGGACCGCACGACGACCGCGAAATCCAACGGCAAGAAGGACGATCCGGTGATAGCCGAGCAGGCGGCCAAGCTTCCGAAGCCGGGCCCCGATCCGAAATTCGCACTCCCGCCGATCGAAAAGACAAAGCTCTCGAACGGCATGGATCTGTGGATGGTCGAACATCACGAGCTTCCGATCGTCTCGATGAACATGGTCTTCGGAACCGGCTCGTCGAACGAGCCCGATGACAAGGTCGGCGTCTCGTCAATGACCTCACAGTTACTTGATGACGGTACGACCACGCGGTCGGCAGCGGACATCGCGAATCAGCTTCAGTCGATCGGTGCGAATATGGGAACCAGCAGCAACTGGGACTCGACCGGCGTCACGATCCAAACGCTGACGAAGAATCTCGACAAGGCGATCGAAATATACGCCGACGTGATCCAGAATCCTGCGTACCCGGCGAACGAGGTCGATAGTCTCAAGCGCCGGCTGCTCGTGGGTCTCCGCCAACAGCGGTCGAACCCGAACGCGATCTCCGATGTCGTTTACAACAAGGTTCTCTACCGCGACCATCCGTACGGCCGAAGTAATTCGGAGGCAGCGATCAACGCTATCAAACGCGAGGATCTTCTCGCCTACTACGGATCGACGTACCGGCCGAGCAACGCGACGTTGATCGTCGTCGGAAGCTTCGATAAGGCTGCGCTGAAGAACAAGCTGGAGAAAGCCTTTGGCGGTTGGAAAGGCGAGGAGGTTTCGGCAAGAAACCTCGCCCCGGCACAGCCGCTCGAGAAAGCGGGTATTTACCTTGTCGACAGGCCGAACTCAGCTCAGTCGGTGGTAAGCATCGGTCAGATAGGTGTCGATCGCCTGAACCCGGACTACTACCCGATCGTGGTGATGAACACCATTCTCGGCGGCGGCTTTACATCGCGGATCAACATGAACCTCCGCGAGGATAAGGGATATACCTACGGAGCTCGCAGCGGGTTTACATTCCGCCGGGCCGCGGGTCCGTTCCAGGCCGGTGGCGATATCCAGACCTCGGTGACGAAGGAAGCGATCGTCGAGTTCATGAAGGAGCTCAACGACATTCGCGGCGGTCGACCGGTGACGCAGAAGGAGCTTGATTACAACAAGCAGAGTCTGATCCGCCGGTTCCCGTCGGGCTTTGAAACGGTGGGACAGATTTCGGGACAGCTCGCGAATCTTGTGACCTACGGTCTGCCCGATTCGTACTTCAACGACTATATCGGCAAGGTCAACGCCGTGACTCTTGCAGATGTGAACCGTGTCGCGAAGCAATACCTGGATCCGTCGAAGATGGCGATCGTCATCGTCGGCGATCGCAAGACGATCGAGCCGGGATTAAAGGAGCTCGGCTACCCGATCACGATCCTGGACGTGGAAGGAAAGCCGATAAGCGAGTAGGAACGGTGTCTTTTAACGCAGAGACCGCGGAGATCGCAAAGGAATTCTAAACGGATCCCTCTGCGGTCTTCGCGGTCTCTGCGTTAAAGGCTTCCTACAGGGCGGGTTTCTGCCTGTAACCTTTTTTACGCCGCCTTTTTCAAATCCTCTTCCTCGTTCGCATGGATCTCGCTGGCGGGAATGCTCGCGACCATCGGTCTCGGCATTTCAACCAGCGGGGTGCTCAGCTTCCCGACCAACCAACGGCGATACACTTCTGCTTCTTCCAGCTTCCCCGTCCAGCGTGCGCGGTCGAGCATCGTCAGCCCCATCTCGAGCGAATGATGCTGCCCGGCCCGGTCCTGGATGTGATCGAAATACCTATACGAGCTTTCGAGAACATCCACGCTTCTCTCGGCTGACTCAACATCCTTGAATCCGAGCTTTCCCTGGAAGTGCTTCGAATAGATATTCATCGGATGCGACGTCGAAGTATACAGATCGAAGTAGTTGTCGATCAGACCTTCACGCTGCAGCACTGAGCCCACATAGCTCGGCTTCGCACCAGAGATCGCCGATATCGTTTCGATGTCAGTGATGCCCGATCTGAACAGAGACAGGATCATATCCTTCTTGCTCTGCACCACTCTCTTTTCTTTAGTTTCAGTCAACATTTCTCTTACCTCTTCAAACGTATATTTGATGTTTCACAGGTGAAACACGTTGCCTTTTTCCTCCGTTCCGCACACATAGTTGCAGATGTGTAATTGTAGAAATACTGTAAGTTAGCTGTTCCGGCGAAAGCGCCTTTACCAGGTTGGGTCGCATGAATCGAGAGGGGAAAAAACTTCGGTTCGAGCGGAACGAATCAGTAGCGATGAACCCTGACTCGGCTATACTGAAAACGACGAACAAGGGAAGCATGGCGGTAATAAAACCTATATTCGACGCAAGCCGCGCCAAACAAACCATTGAAATGGGACGGCGTGCGAAATGGATCCAACGGCGGGGCTCGAAGTCACGCGGCTTTTTTTATATTGACTCGCAAGGCAAGCGGATCACCGACGAGACCACACTAGACCGCATCCGCTCGCTAGTTATTCCGCCGGCATGGCGACACGTGCGTATCTCACCCGCCGCAAGCAGCGCGATCCAGGCCGTCGGCATGGATACGACGGGACGGATCCAGTATCTCTATCACACCAAGTTCTCGGAGAGACAGCAGCGAAAGAAATTTGAAAAGATCGTGCGGTTCGGTGAATACCTGCCACACCTCCGAGCGGTGACCAATGAACATATCTCGCTCGACGGGTTTCCTCGTGAGAAAGTGCTCGCCATGATGATGCGGCTTATCAACTCGCTTTACATGCGGGTCGGCACCGAGAAGAGCGCCCGGCATTATCGGACTTACGGGATCACCACGCTTCACAACAAACACCTCGATATAAAGCGTGGCGGCCAGCTCGTCTTCGACTTTGTCGGCAAGAGTCACGTAAAGCACCGCAAGGTCCTCGTCGACGAAGAGCTCGCTGCTCTGATGAAGGACCTGAAGCAGCTCGGCGGCGCTCGAAAGTTGTTTCACTATCTCGATGCCGACGGGAAGGCGCGGCCGATCCGTCCCGGAGATCTTAACGGCTATATAAAAGAGATCACTTCCCCTGAATTCTCATGCAAGGATTTCCGGACATGGGGCGGGACATTGCTGGCTGCGATAGCCTTGGCTGAGATCGGAAAACCCGAAGATGAGAAACAAGTAAAGCGAAACATCGTCCACGCGGTTAAATCCGTGGCCGAACAGCTTGGGAATACTCCGACCGTCTGTCGCGGATCTTACATCCACCCGGACGTTATCTCCGCGTACGAATCGGGGATCACTCTCGACGAGTTCCGCCCACGAAACAGCCGGCGCATTCACCGCGTCGAAAGCGACTATGAGCCCGAAGAACGCGCGCTGCTGCGCATGCTGAAAACCGCTCCCGGAAAAAAATAGAGCGGCCCCGACAGGACCGCTCTTAACATTTCAGCGAACAACTTCTTGTTATTTTCGGATCAGAACAACCGGCGACTGCTCGGCAGCATGCATGCGTCCGAAGAAATCCCGGATCGAAGCATATTCGGCCGCCGGGACAGTATGACGGTTCAGCTTTAGCGATCGGCTAAAGACAATGTGATCCGCCTTCACTTCATAGCTTGCGTCATACTTCCCAAAGGCTGTTTCGAGCTTTGTCGCTTCGGGAATCTCATCGACTGCGAATCCCGCAGGCAGCTTGATCTTGACGTTTTCCGTGTAGTAAGTGGCATCGATCATGAACGGGTTGAAACGCTTGCCCTCGGTAAAGGACAGGCGGTCGAGACGACCGATGATAGCCGGCTTAAAGACCATCAGACGTTCCTGCATGATCTGTGCATAACCCGGCGCCGCGAATTCGACGTTCAAGCTGAACTTGCCCGCACTCACATCATCAGCCGGCGCGATCTTTGTCGCCTTGGCACCAGTCGCTCCGCGCGAGATCCATCCTTCGATCATTCGACTATAATCGCCGCCGGAAAGCTTCCGCAGTCGAGTTCTTTCGCCAACCGCTGTCTGTCCGTGCGTCAGCTCTAACAGAGACCCGTTGATCGATCCGTCGATATTCAGAGCAACATCGATGTTTCGCTCGAGCCGGTTATTCTCTGCGGGCATTACCGGCATTCGGATCAGAGCATCGGTATCCGGATGATCGATCAACGCCCAGCTCCCCTGTTCTTCCTCGGGAAGGTCACCGAGAGGCGTGTACTCGCTGGTCGCATCGAAGATCAACAGACGTCCAAGCTTTGGATGGGTCACCACGGCATTGGCAGTAGTGGCCGCACTGATCTTGATCGCGATGATGCAGTGGTTGAACTGATGCGGGGATGCCCATTCCGGTCTAACGTAATTCGGATCGTCAGCCGTGATGCTGACCATGTACGATTCGATCTTCAGCGTGCTCAGCATCGCCCGCATCAAGTTCGCCTTGTCCTTACAATCACCGTACGATTTCGCAAACACCTCAGTCGCGGAGTGCGGAATATAACCACCGCCCCGGCCGGTACCGACCTGTATCGAGATGTACTGCAGGCCCTGGACGTATCGCGAAATGGCCTGGATCTTCTCGAATTCCGTTTTCGCGTTCGCCGTCAGGTCCTGCGCCTTCGCGGCAAGGGCGTCGTTGACCGTCATCTGCGGGTCCTCGATCTTTGCCATCCACTTCGCAACGTCGTTCCAGTTTGCGAACGTCTGGATCTGCGTCGCGGTTGGAGTCGTTGGGAAAAAACTCACTGCAAGTCTTGGAGCGAGACTCGAGAAACGCGGGCTTGCGGGTTCGGGCTTGATCGGTTTGAGGTCACGCATCTCCCACGACCAAGTGGTTCCGCTCGTTGCCGGTTCCAGCTTAGAAGCGTTAAAGGTGACACTCTCGGCTTTCCAGCCTGCCGGGAGCTCAAGCGTAAACCGCGACATTAGCGAAGGCAGGTTGTCCTGGAAAAGAAATTGAAACTGGCTGAAGACGTTCTTCTCTTCGATCACCGTTTCGTATCCGAAGACGTCGCCCGTGTCGGCACTGTCGCTTGCGTCGATGATCGCTACTCGGCCTTCATCGTACAGATCGTCGGCATCGAGGATCCGATCGACAGTCTCCTTCTTTCCATACGACTTGAACTGACCCGATTTTGGCAGCAGCCAGGCGTTGATCGACCGGACGCGCTCGGTGCCGGTCGTATAGATCGCGCTCGCCACGGCCTCACCGCGGCCTTCACGAACCAGAACCTTGACCGCGTATCGCCGTGTTCTCAACACCGTCCCGTCCGAGCTGACGACGATTCGCTCGTCATTCAGCAGCACGCAGGCCGGTACGTCCTTGATATCCATCGGCGGCACCTGAAGCCCGGCGACCTGCGTCAGCCATCCCGGTGGAGCGTCGGCATACGCCGCTGTGACGGTTAGCGTCAGAATGATCAGGACACCCAACAGCGATCGTCTCAATACTTCGACGAACATATTCATACTTACCTCTGGCTACTTAACGGTGGCCGCCGCGGCCGACTCGCGCAATGTTAGCTGGTGCGTGTCGGCCTTATTGAACGCCTCGAAGAGTCCCTTCAAGGCAGAGTAGCTGCCCGCAGGGAACCGAACGAAACCGTTGTTACCGAATGAGAATTCGCGGCTGTAACCGAGTGTTCGGCCATCGTCGCTGACGAGCATCTTCACCGCATGCGAACCAATACCCTGTTTATCGCGAAGCGGTGCCGGAGCATCTGCATTCTCGAGTGCAAACCCGGCGGGAAATTGAATGGTAATGTCATCCTTCGCCGAGAACGGATAGCTGAAAAGGACGTCGTACTTGCGCGTGCTCGCGGTAAACCGCGGCTTCGCGCTGCGCTCGAACACGTTCGGCTGAAAGAAGAGCCGCTTGCCAGTCCGCGATGCGAAACCGGGGACACGCAGCTTGAACTTATACTTGAGCGGCTTTTCAGGATCGTTGACGTTCTCGATCGAGTATTCCTCGATCTCCGCCGTACCCAGAACCGTCGACTTGATTCTGCTCTTAAGGTTCTCTTCCTGCTTCGCAGCCGAGTCACCCCGGTTGAAGTTCTTCAAGTACGCCCCCCAGTGACCCGTGTATTCGATCTCGCCTTCACCGACCAGAGTTCCATCCTCTAGAAGCTGGAACTTTCCGCGCCGTGTCTCACGCGATTTCTCAGCGGGGGACAACACCATCGGCTGCCATATCGGCTCTTTCGGATCGGTGATCAACGCGATCTGGCCTTCCTCCGCCCAACTCAGCATTCCGAACGGAGCATAATAACTTCCCGGGCTGAAGAATCTCCATTTGTCTCCGACTTTCACCGCGATACTCGATGAATTCACCATCAGCCGGGCGTTCGGGACGTTGCGGTCGAACGTCATTTCGTTCCTGCTACCCGACATCGAGAGTCTGGCGTCATATCCGGCCGCGCGGGCCATCGCTCCAAAAAGGTTATCGATATCGCCCGAAGTTGCGTACTTCAGCTTGAGCGTGTCGCCGGCCGACTTGGCTGCGAGCGCCTTTTTCCATTCTTCGTCGGTTACTTTGTCCGAATAATGAAGGTTGCGGATCTGGCTTTTTGTGTAGTAGTAGATCTTTTGAAGCTTCTCGTCGTCCGTGGATGCGCCTGCAATGACCTCGGCCGTAACGCGCTTTACCTCGTCATTAGCCTTCATCGACTCTTTCGTCCGATCGTAAGTCGCCTTGCTGATGTCCTTCCAGTATTGATCGGCGGCGATTCGTTCTGAGGCGGAATAGTA
>CAMLKY010000006.1 GCA_946480545.1 uncultured Acidobacteriota bacterium | reverse complement strand
CACCGTCGACGTTAGCATCGTCGACGACATAGAGCGTCCAGGTTCCGTTCATACTCGCACCACTCGAACCGAAGACAGACGAGAACGTCGCCGTGCCACCCGGAGCCGGGTTATCGTGCGGTCCAGCCGGAGCCGGTGCTGCAAAGGCGTCACCATTACCGTGCTGGGTCGGTCTGAAGCTGCCGTCGATCGACGCACTTCCTGACGGAATGACCGCCGCGGCCGCATCGAACAGAAGCGTGGTCGCGTTGACAGCGTCCTGAGTGCTTCCTGCATCCGACAGTACGACGAATTTCTGTCCGCCTGGGCCGACCAACAACAGATCAAGATCACCCGGGAACGTGTGTGTCACGTTCGTGAGTTCGAGCTTGATCGTCTTGTTGCCGGATAGACCCGAAACATTCAGCGTAGTTCCATAGGGAACCGAAACGCCGGCGTTCGGACCGATCGTTATCGCCGTCGAGTTAGTGAATGTCGTAGGCGCGCCGCCAACCGGAGCACCGAGACGGAACTCACGGGTCTGCGGTATTTGAGCGCCCACGGAGCTGGTGATGTTGATCGTTACCTGGTGCAGGGCTCCGCAAGTAGCGCCGCCCGGCACGGTGTACGGGATCTGCATCGTCACAGTTGCACCGTTTGCGATGTCGCCGTAGTTGGCGTTTCCGCCACCGGTAACATTGGCCATGACATTCGTTACGGTCGCGCCGGTGGTGTTCGTGATAGCAACGCTGAGCAGGATATTTTCACCCGGCTCTGGGAAGCCATCGTTGTCACCCGTCGAATCGCTCACCGAGAAGGGGTCAGTAAAGACGACGTTGGGAACATCGAAAGCCTCTGTCACCGCGGCAGGCGAAACTGCCTGGATCGATGCCGAGAAGCCCATGCCGCGTCGGCGGAAGCCTTCGCGAACGTCGATCACATCTGCTGCTGCTTCCGGGGCCGCCGCACTTGCCTGGGCCGCTGCGATGATCGCATCACGCTCGGTGAGGAACGTCGGGCCGATAGGTGCCAGCTTCATACCGTCGGTAACAAGCTGCAGGACCTTGCGGTTTCCTACTGCCCAGCCGAGGCGCTGGACCATCAATGCACGAACTTCCCACAGAGCACTCGACCATACTTCACCTGCGTTGTGTACCTGGTCGCAGCTTCCTGCAGTCGCAATGACCGGGCTGCGCGGGAATGCACTGCTCGGTGCTGTCGTTGTCGTTCCAAGCGTCGTGTCGCAGCCGACATTGATGTGCTTGAACGTGAACGGATTGTGCGGACGGTTGTTCGGTCCGCCCGTGAACGCGATAACAGCCTTCGGCCATCGGCGAATACCGTAGTAGTAGTTCGCGTTGAAGCCGCCGAGCTGGTGCGTGGCATAACCACCCGTCGTGTAGATGCCGTTGATCGGATCCGTCGGCTCTGACAGCATGGCGTGACCGTAGAAGTCGCCCCAGCCTTCACCCATGCCGCGGGCCATGTTCGTCGAAAGACCCGATGCGTTTCCGTGCAGGCGGTTCGACGTTCCGTGTGTTACTTCGTGGATGATGATCTCGGCGTCGGGTGTTCCGTCCTTGTCGGGCGTAGGACCGCTCCAGAGATACATCTGCATCCTTCCCCGGTTGCCGTCGGCAAGCGTCAGGAAGTTTGCGTTGTTCGTACCCGATCCATCCTGACCTTCAGCCGAGACACGGTCGTTTGCGACACCGCCGCGACCAAAGTTGTCGTGCTGGAAGTTGAATGCCGGCTCGGTGAACCCGAGTCTGTACAGCTCGTCGTGATACAGGTTCATTATGTAGAACATCTGGATCACGGCTCCGCGCTGAGCCTGCGGCGTGAGCGGCTCGTCGCCGGGTGCCGGGTTTCCAGGAGGAGGATTCCATGCCGGGCCTGCCGTGTCGAATACACGGTTCGGGCTTCCTACCTGCGTCGCATCGACGCCGTCCGGTGCGACGCGGTCGATACCTGCTTCGACGGCATTACCGTCGGTGATGTTCGCACCGTCGGTGATCCAGCCGTTGTTGTTGAATGTGTACGGAGCCTCGTTACCGATACGCGTAACATTCGTTCGCGTCGCCAGCGTCCCTTGCGTGTTGGTGCTCGGGTCCGTCGGTCCGGGTGTAAGAGGTGCCGGGTTGTCGGCCGTGTTGATGAACGCATTCGGGTTCGCGTAAACGTTGTACGTCGCCGCCTGCGTCTGGTCTTCACCAAGGTTCTTTCTCCACAGCATCGTTCCAGTGTTCGCGTCAACGATCACGTAGTACGCCGTGCCCTTCGTGAACACCGCCACCCGCCATGCCGGAACTGCAACGCCCGGCTCGGTCGGGAAGTACATCTTCTCGGCGTGGTTCGCAAAGTCGCCGCCCTGACCGAACTTGATCTTCGTATCGCTCGAGGCTGCTTCGTTGACGGCCGTGTCTGCATCTTTCAGCTCGTGACCGACGTGACGTGCCGCGGCCCTGAGTGCATCGACCGGATCGCGGAAGTCCGTAGAAAGCGAATCGTAATCAAGACCCGGTGCGAGATTGTTGATCACGCGGATCATCTCTCCTCGCTTCGTAAAGCCGGCTTTCACTTCTCCACGGAACACCGGTACGCCGTTGATCCGCTGCTCGAGATGAGCGAACGAGAGATTGCCGTCCGGGTTCGTGTAATCGGCCGTCACCTTCAGCGAGTCGGCCTGACCATCGGTCATACCGACCAGATCATTGTTCTCGCGAACAAAGTCACGAAGGATCTCGGAGCGCTTCGCCGTCGAGGGTCCTGTGAGGTATTCCATCCTTGCCTTCCATACGTCCGGCGAAATGACCTCGGGTATCCGTATGTCTGAGTTGTACTCGAACTTGATGGTGGGGACGCGGGACCGAAGCTGCTCTTCGCCGCGTACGAATGCATCGCGCTTGTCAGCTACCGCGCCGGCGTCCTGCCCGACGGACGCCCGAGCTGCTTCAAGGAAGCTGAGAATCTCAGGCTCTCTTTGTTCTCGGATATCGTAGTTCAGTAGCCCGTCATCGTGCGTACTGGTTCGCACGATCAGTCCGCGACCGGTACCGGCCTTGGAACTGAATTGGGCGGGGATGAGGATCAGCGCCGTGACGACGCATAGGATAAACAAGGTCAAGAGAAACCCAAGACGGGTTTCACGAAAAGAACTGTGCTGCATTATAAGCCCTCCTCCTAGAAGCTCTCGAAGATACAAAACGACCGTCAAAGCTTGAGACCCACGCACGACTAGTTATATCGAATGTGGGGGAAATCTAAAGAACAAACCCTTGGAAATTACGGTCGGAGTGAAAAGTGTAGGTAATTATTAACCGAACCTTTGCTGAACGTCAATGCTTTAACCGGAACGCCGGTCAAGGTGACCCGCTCGGCGCTAAAAAAGGTCGTCCTGCTGGGACGACCTTCAAGAAATGGGAGCGGCTCCGATGTCGCAGCCGCTCCGCGTGAGCTATTTGTTTACGGGATGTAACGTCTCGGCACAGCCGTGTCACTGCCAAGACCGAAGCCCTGGACCAAGACACCGGAGGTCGAGCGATTGACCCACCACGTACCGCCGCGATAGATAGCGAGATCGTCACTTCCATCGCCGTCGTAGTCGCCCGGTACGGGCACGTCTCCCGATGTACCCCAAGCCGTGGTCGTGACCGCACCGCCTGTGCTGTTGCGAACGAACCACTGGCCCGTCGATGGTCTGAACACCGCAACGTCATCAACGTTGTCACCGCTATAGTCAGCGGGTACCAGGATGTCGCCTGCAGTTCCGAGGGCTACGTTGAACGCACCACCGCCGGACATCTGACCGAGCCACGTACCATTGCGATAGACGACCAGGTCGGCTGCCGCGTGGCTGTCGAAGTTACCTGCGACAGGTACGTCACCGGCTTGGCCGAACGCCGTCACCGCAATGCCGCCGCTGCTTCGCAGGATGTACCACGTGTTGTTCGACGGACGGAAGATCGCGACGTCTGACTTATTGTCATTGTCGTAATCCGCGACCACCGGAACGTCGTTCGCGACACCCCACGATGCACCGTATAGCGTCATTCCATTGCTGTTCAGGACGTAGAAGTCAGGCTGAGCCGGATCTGCGTTCGGACGGAACACGGCGGTATCGGTCTTACCGTCACCATCGTAATCGCCCGGTACGAGCGTGTCGCCCGAAACGCCCCACTTCAGGACCTGGAAGCCTGCCGTCGAACGGTTCAGGTACCAGTTTCCTTCGGACGGACGGAACACCGAAAGATCGGTCTTGCCATCGCCGTCGAAGTCAGCTCTCGATCGAACGCTTGTCGGGGTCAGGTCGCAGACGTAGTCATTCGCTTCAAACGTCAGCTTCCAGCCGGCCATCGTTCCACCGTCGACGTTAGCATCGTCGACGACATAGAGCGTCCAGGTTCCGTTCATACTCGCACCACTCGAACCGAAGACAGACGAGAACGTCGCCGTGCCACCCGGAGCCGGGTTATCGTGCGGTCCAGCCGGAGCCGGTGCTGCAAAGGCGTCACCATTACCGTGCTGGGTCGGTCTGAAGCTGCCGTCGATCGACGCACTTCCTGACGGAATGACCGCCGCGGCCGCATCGAACAGAAGCGTGGTCGCGTTGACAGCGTCCTGAGTGCTTCCTGCATCCGACAGTACGACGAATTTCTGTCCGCCTGGGCCGACCAACAACAGATCAAGATCACCCGGGAACGTGTGTGTCACGTTCGTGAGTTCGAGCTTGATCGTCTTGTTGCCGGATAGACCCGAAACATTCAGCGTAGTTCCATAGGGAACCGAAACGCCGGCGTTCGGACCGATCGTTATCGCCGTCGAGTTAGTGAATGTCGTAGGCGCGCCGCCAACCGGAGCACCGAGACGGAACTCACGGGTCTGCGGTATTTGAGCGCCCACGGAGCTGGTGATGTTGATCGTTACCTGGTGCAGGGCTCCGCAAGTAGCGCCGCCCGGCACGGTGTACGGGATCTGCATCGTCACAGTTGCACCGTTTGCGATGTCGCCGTAGTTGGCGTTTCCGCCACCGGTAACATTGGCCATGACATTCGTTACGGTCGCGCCGGTGGTGTTCGTGATAGCAACGCTGAGCAGGATATTTTCACCCGGCTCTGGGAAGCCATCGTTGTCACCCGTCGAATCGCTCACCGAGAAGGGGTCAGTAAAGACGACGTTGGGAACATCGAAAGCCTCTGTCACCGCGGCAGGCGAAACTGCCTGGATCGATGCCGAGAAGCCCATGCCGCGTCGGCGGAAGCCTTCGCGAACGTCGATCACATCTGCTGCTGCTTCCGGGGCCGCCGCACTTGCCTGGGCCGCTGCGATGATCGCATCACGCTCGGTGAGGAACGTCGGGCCGATAGGTGCCAGCTTCATACCGTCGGTAACAAGCTGCAGGACCTTGCGGTTTCCTACTGCCCAGCCGAGGCGCTGGACCATCAATGCACGAACTTCCCACAGAGCACTCGACCATACTTCACCTGCGTTGTGTACCTGGTCGCAGCTTCCTGCAGTCGCAATGACCGGGCTGCGCGGGAATGCACTGCTCGGTGCTGTCGTTGTCGTTCCAAGCGTCGTGTCGCAGCCGACATTGATGTGCTTGAACGTGAACGGATTGTGCGGACGGTTGTTCGGTCCGCCCGTGAACGCGATAACAGCCTTCGGCCATCGGCGAATACCGTAGTAGTAGTTCGCGTTGAAGCCGCCGAGCTGGTGCGTGGCATAACCACCCGTCGTGTAGATGCCGTTGATCGGATCCGTCGGCTCTGACAGCATGGCGTGACCGTAGAAGTCGCCCCAGCCTTCACCCATGCCGCGGGCCATGTTCGTCGAAAGACCCGATGCGTTTCCGTGCAGGCGGTTCGACGTTCCGTGTGTTACTTCGTGGATGATGATCTCGGCGTCGGGTGTTCCGTCCTTGTCGGGCGTAGGACCGCTCCAGAGATACATCTGCATCCTTCCCCGGTTGCCGTCGGCAAGCGTCAGGAAGTTTGCGTTGTTCGTACCCGATCCATCCTGACCTTCAGCCGAGACACGGTCGTTTGCGACACCGCCGCGACCAAAGTTGTCGTGCTGGAAGTTGAATGCCGGCTCGGTGAACCCGAGTCTGTACAGCTCGTCGTGATACAGGTTCATTATGTAGAACATCTGGATCACGGCTCCGCGCTGAGCCTGCGGCGTGAGCGGCTCGTCGCCGGGTGCCGGGTTTCCAGGAGGAGGATTCCATGCCGGGCCTGCCGTGTCGAATACACGGTTCGGGCTTCCTACCTGCGTCGCATCGACGCCGTCCGGTGCGACGCGGTCGATACCTGCTTCGACGGCATTACCGTCGGTGATGTTCGCACCGTCGGTGATCCAGCCGTTGTTGTTGAATGTGTACGGAGCCTCGTTACCGATACGCGTAACATTCGTTCGCGTCGCCAGCGTCCCTTGCGTGTTGGTGCTCGGGTCCGTCGGTCCGGGTGTAAGAGGTGCCGGGTTGTCGGCCGTGTTGATGAACGCATTCGGGTTCGCGTAAACGTTGTACGTCGCCGCCTGCGTCTGGTCTTCACCAAGGTTCTTTCTCCACAGCATCGTTCCAGTGTTCGCGTCAACGATCACGTAGTACGCCGTGCCCTTCGTGAACACCGCCACCCGCCATGCCGGAACTGCAACGCCCGGCTCGGTCGGGAAGTACATCTTCTCGGCGTGGTTCGCAAAGTCGCCGCCCTGACCGAACTTGATCTTCGTATCGCTCGAGGCTGCTTCGTTGACGGCCGTGTCTGCATCTTTCAGCTCGTGACCGACGTGACGTGCCGCGGCCCTGAGTGCATCGACCGGATCGCGGAAGTCCGTAGAAAGCGAATCGTAATCAAGACCCGGTGCGAGATTGTTGATCACGCGGATCATCTCTCCTCGCTTCGTAAAGCCGGCTTTCACTTCTCCACGGAACACCGGTACGCCGTTGATCCGCTGCTCGAGATGAGCGAACGAGAGATTGCCGTCCGGGTTCGTGTAATCGGCCGTCACCTTCAGCGAGTCGGCCTGACCATCGGTCATACCGACCAGATCATTGTTCTCGCGAACAAAGTCACGAAGGATCTCGGAGCGCTTCGCCGTCGAGGGTCCTGTGAGGTATTCAACAGTGGCTTTCCATACGTCTGGAGCGATCACTTCCGGAATGCGGATATCGTCGTTGTAGACGAATTTTACATCGGGGAACCGCGTTCGCAGAGCGTTTTCTCCTTTGACAAAGCCGTCGCGGATATCGGCGACCACTGCAGCGTCTCTAGCGGCGGACTGACGCGCCGAGGCGAGGTAAGACGCGATGTCGTCACCCTTCTCTGTCCGAATGTCATAATTCGGCAGGTCGGGGTCCTGCACCGTGGTCCGAGTAAATAATCCCGAGCCGGATTTGCTGCCGGCTTCGGACGGGTGCTGGGACGGAATGAAGATCAGCGCCGTCACCAGGCCCAGTAGAAATAAAGTCAGAAGAAGACCCCGTCGAGTCTCCGTTAACGAACTGTTCTGCATTTAAAAGCCCTCCTAATAGCTTAGAACGAAAAAATGCTGCTGCCTGAGGGGACAGCAACGTCGATTACCTTAAAGAATAAGGACGCAAGTCGAAGGAAGTTATAAAAGGACGCGCGAACAAAATGATGCGAATAAAATGACCACGGGGAGATTAGTTAGTTATGAACTTTATTGGTGACGGACCCTTGGAATAGGAAGATTCGTTCGATCGGAACAACCTTCCGGAATGAAAAAATGTAGATAAGTGATAACAGAAATGCCGGGAAAGGTCAACGCGGGGACAGGCAACGTAAAGCAAACGGATGAGCGTGGGTTGTCCGATGTAAAAGAAAAGGCGGGGTGGAGACCCCGCCTTTCGCATTTCCAGTCCGGAGCCAATGCTACGGAATGTACTTGCTCGGTACTGCGATATCACTTGCCAATCCGAACGACGTAGCGAAGAAGCCAGCGGTCGAGCGATTGAGATACCACACACCATTTCGGTAAACGGCTTGATCGTCTTTTCCGTCACCGTCGTAATCACCCGGAGCCGGGATATCGGCTGCGAGTCCGAACGGAACGAAGTCGACACCACCGTTGGTCGATCTGCGGATGTACCAGACGCCATCACTCGGCCTGTAGACTGCGACGTCGTCTTTGTTGTCGCCGTCATAGTCGGCCGGCACCGGCTTGTCGGTACCAAGACCGAAAGTAGTGGTAGTGACACCACTGCCTCCGCTATTGCTGATCCACCAAACTCCGGAACGATAGATCGCGATATCGGTCGATCCGTCACCGTCGTAATCACCCCTTACCGGGACATCGCCGGTGGTGCCGAACACCGTCGTGGTGATAGGTCCGCCACCCGTCGGTTGAATGTACCAGGTGCTATTGGACGGGCGGAAAACCGCTACATCCGATGTTCCGTCGCCATTGTAGTCACCGACCACAGGAATGTCGCCATTGGTGCCAAACGTGGTCGAGGTAAAGCCTCCCGTAGAGCGAAGGATCCACCACGTACCCGATGACGGTCTGAAGATCGCAGTGTCGGCTTTGTTGTCACCGTCGAAATCACCAGGTGTGATGATGTCGCTGGAAAGTCCCCAGTTAACGACGCTGAAACCTGCGGTCGAGCGATCCAGATACCAGTTGCCTTCCGACGGACGGAATACCGAGATATCGGTACGGCCGTCGCCGTCGAAGTCGGCTCTCGATCTAACCGACGGCCCGCCAGTGCAGCTATAGCTGCCGATGATGCGAACATTGTCGATGTACCAGCCCGGATTCGGTCCCTGGCCGACCGTGTTGTCGTCGGCGCCAAACCGGAAGCGGAACTGAACGTTCTGGCTGTTGGCCGAAGCCGGCAACCGAATGATCGTTGTCAGGTATCCATTCGAATTTCCGTTCCAGGAGTTGCGTCCTGCAAGCGGGTTGTTGGCACCGTTCGCACCGAGAACACCGGTGTAGCCGTTCTGTGTGAACGAGCCGCCGGCCGTGATGATATCGGTGAAAGCACCGCCGGCGATACTGATCTCGAGAACACCGCCGTCCCATCCCGGTTCCGTGTCATAACGGTTACGGAACTCGATGGCCGCATTCGGACTTGTGATCGACACCGAAGGCGTCGTCAGGTTCGTGCCGCCGCCCACAGTTGCCGGGTCAAGCGCGAACGCTGCGTTCGGTGCTGAATCGACATTGTTGGTAGTAGTGACAAAGTTAATGCCGTTCTGGACCGTTGCAGCAGTCCAACCCGCCGGGAAGGCCGGGGCAGTAACGCTGTCGAAGTTCTCAGACGACGCTACAACCGGTGCGCCAAGTGTGATCGCACGGTTGAAGCTTGTCGCTCCGAGGCTGCTGTTCACGTTCAGTGTCAGCGTGTGGACCGAACCGCATTCCGCATTTGCCGGAACGGTGTAGGTGACCGACTGGGCGACCGTCTGGCCATGGTTGATGGTGCCGTAATTCGCAGAACCACCGCCGACGACCTGAAGTGTGACGCCTGTAGCCGCACCGCCGGTATTATTCGTGAGCGGAACATTCAGCGTGATCTGTTCACCCGGCTCCGGGAATCCGTCGTTGTCACCATTCGGATCGGTAACACTAAACGCGGGTGTCTGAACGAGGTTCGGAAGACCGAAGCTCTCGACCACCGTATTGCCGGTCGGGTTTGCCGCGCCGAAGCCCATGCCGCGGGCTGCAAAGCCTGCCCAGACGTCGGCGACGTCAGCTCCGTCCGCGGGCGAAACTGCCGCGGCCTGTGCCACCGCGAGGATCGAATTACGCGAATTGAGCATCGACGAGGTCGACACTGCCATTTTCTGGCCGTCGAGGAAGAGCTGGAGCATCTTCGACGTTCCGGCCGTGTGACCGAGACGGCTCACGAGTCGTGAGCGAACCTCCCACAGCATGCTGCTCCAGACTTCACCGCCGTCATGCGGTGCTGTTGCCGAGCCGGTGAACGCCGGATTGAAAGCTCCGTTCGTCACATTGTGCTGCGCCGAGTCGATGTCCGCGTAGGTCAGCGGGTTGTGCGGTCGATTCAACGGTCCGCCGGTGAAAGCGATCACCGCCTTCGGGAAACGTCGAATACCGTAGTAGAAGTTGCCGGTCGGAGCGACGGCACGAAGACTGTGCGTCGCGTAACCGCCCAAAGTGTAAGTGCCGTTGATCGGGTCGGACGACTCGCTCAAGAGCAAGTGGGCCATGAAGTCACCGTTGCCCTCGTGCATTTGGCCGCCCTGCGTGCCGCTGATACCGCCGGTGTGAAGGCGGTTGGTGACACCGTGGCCGACCTCGTGGATGATGATCTCAGCATCCATCGTACCGTCACGGTCGGGTGTCGGCGGTGACCAAAGGTACATCTGCATGCGACCGGTCGTACCGTCCGTCGAGGTGCTGTTGAAGTTGGCGTTGTTGACGCCCGAGCAGTCCTGACCCTCGGCGAGAACGCGGTCATTGCCGGTTCCGCCGCGACCGAAGTTGTCGAGCTGGAAGTTCCTCGCCTGCTCAACGAAACCATGACGATAGAGAACATCGTGGAGTCGGTTCACAACGTAGAACATCTGAACGACAGCGGCCTTCTGCGAATCAAGCACGGTGGCGTTCGGAGCTGCCTGGCAGGGATTGATCCCTTCACCCGTAGGCAGCGGATACTGCTGTCCGGTCGTGTCCTGCGGCGGCACTACTGTCGCATAATCAAATACGCGCATACCGCTGCCGGCGACAGCAACGTCGACGCCGTTCGGGCTACCGCGGTCGAGACCTGCGATCACGTTGTTTCCCGCCGTCGCGTTGTCACCATCGTTGATCCAGCCGTTATTGTTGAATGTATTCGGTGCTTCGTTTCCGATAAGCGTGACCGAATTGCGAGCCTGGAAGGCACCCTGGGTTCCGAGAGTCGGATCGACCGGGCCCGGTGTTAGCGGAGCCGGATTGTCGGCCGAAAGCATGGCGTTCGAGGTACTGTTCCAGACGTTGTAGGTCGCGGCCTGCGTCTGGTCCTTACCCATGTTCTGACGCCAGAGGATTTTGCCCGTCTCGGCGTCGATCAACATTTCATAGCCGTTGACCGGTTTCCAAACGACGACGTACCAGGCTGCACGGGCCAAGCCGGGTTCGATCGGGAAGTAGTACTTGCTCGCGGTTGCGGGATAGTATCCGGTTCCGAAGACAGCCTTGTCCTGTGTCGACTCTGCCCTGTTGAGCGTCATATCGACTTCGGCTTTGACGTTGTCTGCGGCGATACGGACCGCGTCCGCCGGGTTTCCGAATTCCTTCGAGAGACTGCCGTAGTCGAGACCCGCCGCGAGGTTGTTCACGACTCGGAACATCTCGCCCTTGCGTGTGAACCCAGCCTTGATCTCGCCGCGAAATACGGGAATGCCATCGACGAACTGCTCGAGCGACGCAAACGACAGATTTCCGTCCGGGTTCGCATAGTCGGCCATGACTTTCAATTGGTCGATCTGCTCATCCGATACACCGACCAGGTCGCTATTCGTTTTCGCAAAATTCCGTAGGATCGTCGAGCGCTTTTCGTTCGACGGTTCGGTCATTACGGCACGACCCTGCTCGACGTCCGGAGCGATCAGCTCGGGCATCATCGGGATCGGGTTATATTCGATCTTTAATGTCGGGACGCTCTGCCGGAGCTCGGCCTCGGCAGCCACAAATTTCGATCTCAGGTCCGCCGCTCGTGCCGCGTTTCCGGCCGCTGAACGAAATTCCATGATCGTCCCCGCATCGGCTTTGCTCGTGCGGATGTCGAAGTCTTCGATTCCCGGCTCACGAACGGTCGTGCGTTCGACGAGACCCTCACCCGACGAGTTGCTGCTCGCGGATGATTGGAATGTAGGAAGCATCACGATCGCTGTTACGACCGCAAGTACAAAAAGAGTAAGCAATAGGCGTCTGACATCGCCTCGGTTGCTTGGTTTCATTTGAAAGAGCCCTCCTAAAGCTTTGGCTTATGAATGAAGTGGATGCCGCCTGAACGCCGATAGATCGGGCTCCGCGCACGAGTTAATGCCGATGCGGGAAGAATCGACACGCGAAACTAATAGAATTACAATTTATGAAGCCAGACATTAAAAAGGTCGATTGGTCAGAGAGCCCTAGAAGGTTGGGATTCGACGGAACCTCTGAACGAACATGCAAAAGGGTTTTTAACAAAATCGGGCTTTCGATGTCAAAAGAATCACCCACGTTTACATTTATTTACAAATGCAGAAAAACCTCCTACAAACCGTATTCGGGCCTGGCGGTCTTGTCGCTCAAGCCCACGATAACTACGAGTATCGCGACGGTCAGGTCAAGATGTCCGAAGCGATCACCCGCGCGTTCGAAGAAAAACGGCACCTCATCGTAGAAGCTAGCATACCTGATTCCCGCTATCGCTGCGGCGCTCGCGAATAAAAAGCGCGTTGTCATCTCGACCGGGACCAAGAACCTGCAGGAGCAATTAATGGAAAAGGACATTCCATTCCTGCAGAAGATCCTGCCAAAGAAATTCACGGCGGCCTATATGAAAGGACGCTCGAATTATGCATGTCTCTACCGAATAGGGAAAGCTGAGAATCAGCCGATCCTTGACGGCCTGGATGAGATGAACCATTTTGACGACGTTCGCCGGTGGTCGCAGGTTACAAAGATCGGCGACCGGCGCGAGCTCACGAATCTTCCTGAAGATATTTCATTCTGGAGCCGGATCAACGCGAGAAGCGAAGTCTGTTTGGGACAGAAGTGTCCCGATTTCGAGCCGTGCTTCATCACACGAATGCGTGCCCGTGCCGAGGATGCGGACATCGTTATCGTAAATCATCATCTTTTCTTCGCCGATCTAAGCGTTCGCGGAAATCAGTTCGGCCGTGTAATTCCCGATTACTCCGCCGTGATCTTCGATGAGGCGCATCTGATCGAGGACATCGCCGCAGACTACTTTGGCGTACAGGTATCGAACTTTCAGATCGAAGAGTTGGTTCGCGACTCGGACACGCTGCCGATAACCGATGCTGTGGTGACGCGTGATCTGACACGGATCGCGGCGAAGATAATTGGACTCGCCGAACAATTCTGGCAGCGTTTCACACAGGCACGCTTCGATGGACGTTACCCGTTGCTTGAAGATGTCTTCCTGCATCGCACGCGAAACGGCGATACCGCTGCGACACCGCTTGGCGAAGCTTATGAGGAGCTCGACCAGGTTCTTGCGCGACTGATATCGGCGATCGACCCGTTCTCCGACACGATACCTGAGGTGGAAAGCCTTGTTCGCCGAACGAAGCAAACTCGTGCCGACCTGGATTTCGTCGTTCATCAGGCAGAACGCAATTACGTCTATTGGCTCGAGCGTCGAGGCAAGGGGATCTTCCTGCGCGCGTCGCCGGTCGATGTCTCTGAACTTCTTCGCGGCAAGCTTTTCGAAAAGGTCGAGACGTGTGTGCTGACATCCGCGACGCTGTCGAGCGGCGGCTCGTTCAACTTTGTCCGCGAACGACTCGGGCTCGATACCGCGAAGACGAACGTCCTGCACGCCGCTTCGTCGTTCGATTATGAGCGACAGGCGATACTCTATCTTCCAAGATCGATGCCGGACCCGCGTACGCCTGAATTCACACAGCTCGCGGCGGGCGAGATAATGAAGTTGCTGCAGGTTACTAACGGACGAGCGTTCGTGCTTGCCACGAGCAATGCCTCGATGAACGCGTTGTATGAGCTTGTTTCGTCGCGAGTAGGATTTCCATGTTTCGTTCAGGGCTCCATGTCGAAGAGCGGATTGCTCGATAGGTTTCGGGAGACTCCCAACGCAGTGTTGTTCGCGACTGCGAGCTTCTGGCAGGGGATCGACGTGCAGGGCGAACAGCTTTCGTGCGTGATCATCGACAAGCTTCCGTTCGCCGTACCTACCGACCCGATCGTCGCCGCGCGTTCGCGTTTTATTGAAGACAATGGTGGCCGGTCGTTTTTCGACTACAGCGTTCCGCAGGCGGTGATCTCCCTGAAACAGGGAATCGGCAGGCTTATCCGAAGCAAGACCGACCGGGGTGTGATCGCTATCCTCGATCCACGCCTTAGAACAAAATCGTACGGTCGTGATTTTTTGACCAGCCTGCCGAGGATGCGGATCACGAGCGATCTCGCCGATGTTGAGAATGTTTTCGCAGAAACTCGTGGCCACGGAGCGGGGCGATCATAGTAGGTCTGAAGCGGGACGGACCGCATGCGTG
>CAMLKY010000005.1 GCA_946480545.1 uncultured Acidobacteriota bacterium | reverse complement strand
TCAAACGGATGTACCCAAAGCGAGTCGCGGCCTTTGGAAAAGCAGCGAACTCCGTCGTCTCGTCGATCCATTTCCCGGCGACGAGTCCGAGTGCGACTCCACGCTCATTCAGCTCATCGAAGGTCCAGTCGACAAACCATCCCGGATGGCGAAACTCGACGCCGAAACGAACATCCGCCGGGAGGCGGCCGATAAATTCCCTTAGGTTCTTGCCGTTCTCCTTGGACGCTTCGAAGACAGCGGGCAACTGGATAAGCACGACGCCGAGCTTCTGTCCGAATGAACGAGCCGCGTCGACAAACTCATCGAACATTTGATAGCTTTGCGGGCCGAGCGACAGCTCATGCGTGATGACCCGCGGAACCTTAAGGCTGAATATGAAATTCTCGGGCGTTGCCGTAAGCCAACCTTCAACTGTCGAAAGGGTCGGTGGTCCATAAGCGGTCGAATCGACCTCGATAGTGTCGAAGGCACGCGAGTATATAGAAAGCATTTCAGCCGGCCGCGTACCTGAGGGGTAGAAGATCGTTTCACCGCCGATCTCTGTGATCCAATCGTCGTACTGCCAGCTTTGACAGCCTATGTGAAAAGATTTTCGCATCGGAAACAGCGGCTACTGCCGAGTGGCGTAACTTAGCATTTCAGCATCCAAGCGTCTATAATCTTAACTTTTTAGAAACGGTTTTACCTGATTTTATGGCCAAGAAAGGTTCGATACTCGTCTGCGACGACGAAGAGATCATGAGGGATGTCCTTGAGACCGTCCTCTCGACCGCCGGGTACAAAGTCGATCTTGCGCGCACGGGAGAGGAGGCCCTCGAGGCGTATTCGCAACGCTCGTATGACGTCGTTCTGATGGACGTATCGATGCCGGGCATGGGCGGCCTGACAGCCCTCGAATCGCTGATGAAGCTCGACCCTGAGGCGGTCGTGCTCATGATCACCGCCTATGCGACATTCGACACGGCGATCTCGGCCTGGGAAAAAGGAGCGAACGGAGTTATCCGTAAGCCGTTTCAGAACGAGCAGATCCTCGCCTTTGTCGCGAAGGGAATCAAGAAGCGTCGCAAGGAAGAGGAGCGTCAGACCCTGCGGCAGGTGATGACCCGTTCGGTGAGCCGTGACGCGATCGTCGGACGATCAGAGAAGATGGAAGACATCTTTCGTCTTGTCGAACGCGTGGCGCCGGCACGCTCAACGGTCCTGGTCACAGGTGAGAGCGGGACGGGAAAGGAGCTTATCGCCAAGGCCATACACGAAGCGAGCCCGCGGGCCGATTGCCCGTTCGTGGTAGTGAACTGTTCGAATATCCCGTCAGAGCTTCTCGAATCGGAGCTCTTCGGACACACGAAGGGTGCCTTCACCGGAGCGGTCGCGGTCAAGAAAGGTCTCTTTGAGGTCGCGGATACGGGTTCGATATTCCTCGATGAGATCGGAGATCTCCGCCCAGAAACACAGGTGCGGCTGCTGCGCGTGATCCAGGAGCGCGAGTTCACCGCACTCGGCGACACAACGCCGATGAAGGTCGACGTTCGAATAATCGCCGCGACGAATGTCGATCTCAAGGAGGCCGTGAAGACCGGCACATTTCGTGAAGACCTCTATTACCGCTTGTCGGTAGTCCCGATCGAGCTTCCGCCGCTGCGCAGTCGTCCGGAGGACATCCTTCCGCTAACGAAGCACTTCATCCGCAAGTACAACGAGGAGAATCTGCGCACGATCTCTGAGAATCTGTCGCCTGAGGTGTTATCACTTCTCGAGAACTATCATTACCCGGGGAATGTCCGTGAGCTCGAGAACATAATCGAGCGTGCCGTTGTGATCGCGGCGACCGACGAGATCACCGTCGACTGCCTTCGCCCCGAGGTCCGGAACCCGGAGCTGGCATTTGAGATGATGCAGAAAGCCGAAGGGACTTCGGCGAGTATCGACATCGGTCGTGGGGTAAATTTCTACGACGAGGTCAAACGTTTCGAGATCGATCTGATCCGGCGGGCGTTGGAGCAGACGGGCGGGCACCAGTCTCGAGCGGCTCGTCTGCTGGGCCTTAATGCGACCACGCTCAACTCAAAGATCAAGACCTACAATATCCACGCCCGGCCCAGTTAGACGGGCCTATATCCAAATTATTGAAAGAAAATTCAAAAAATCTCGCGCAGGGCGTTGCGCGCCCCGGGATACCGGTCGGAGTGCGCGTAGATTTCGCTTATAGAATCAATCCTTTACAGTTCTTTACAGTTGCCCTCCTCGGAGCCCTCCCCATGGCATAATGATTGCTAATTTCCGGCTACAAGTTCACCCTCATTGCTTTTCGGCATGAAAATACTAGGTTGCGTTAAGTCACAACCAAATTGATAGGCACAAACTGCACTTAATTCAATAAGTGATTTAGATCTTAGGAGGAGACGCAATGAGAAACTTTGTATTTTCTTTTTGTCTGCTTCTTGCCCTGTGTGTAGTCAACCTGGCTCAGTCAAATACCGGTAGTCTCAACGGTACAGTCGCCGGAGCTACGGTGATCATCAAGGACAACCAGACAGGCAGGGAGCGGACGGTCATTACCAACGACGAGGGTTCGTTCTCACTGGCACAGTTAGAGGTGGGTACGTATACCGTCACGGTAAGGGCGGCAGGTCATAAGACCCAGTCGTACTCAGACGTCAAGATCGACATCGGTCAGACGTATTCACTGACTGCGACCCTGGAGGCGGGCGACATTTCCGAAGTCGTTACCGTTGCTGCCGGCGCCGACATAGTGAACTCTGCTAACGCCGAGCTCAGCACCACCGTTTCAACACGCCAGATCGTCGAACTGCCGCTAAACGGCCGCAACCCGCTTTCGCTGGTGCTGCTGCAGCCAGGTACTTCGTCGAACAGTGCCCAGACCACAACAATCAATGGACAGCGATCGTCGTTCACGAATATCACTCGCGACGGCATCAACATCCAGGACAACTTTATCCGTGCAAATGCCGTAGACTTCCTGCCCGATCGTCCGAACGTCGATGACACGGGCGAATTCACCATCGTTCTCCAGAACGCCGGTGCCGAAGCAGGTTACGGTGCATCACAGGTTCAGCTCGTGACCCCCCGCGGTTCGAACGATTTCCACGGAGCGGCGTACATCTATAACCGCAACTCGGAATTCGGAGCTAACAGCTTCTTCAACAACGCATCGAATGTCGCCCGACCGTTCCTTAACCGGAATCAATTCGGCGGCAAGATCAGCGGTCCGATCTGGAGGAACAAACTGTTCTTCTTCGGCGGTTATGAAGGATTCAGGCTTCGTCAGTCGGTTACAGCCAACCGCACGATCCTGCTTCCGAACGCCCGCAACGGTATCTTTACCTATCTTGATGCGACCGGCGCCCAGCGCACGGTGAACATTTTCGCCGCAGCGGCAGGGCTCACGGGTGGGCCGCCCGCCGGTATCAATCCGATCATCCAGTCGCGCATTATTGCGAATCTGCCCGCAGCGGGAAACAACCCGGCTTTGGGTGATCAGCTCAATACGACGGGTCTGACCTTCCCGGTCACGTCGAACCAGGATCGCGAAGGCATCAGCACCCGATTCGACTTCGACATGAACGACCGCAACTCGTTCAGCGGCGTCTATCACTATAAGAAAGAGATCAATGAACGAACTGATCTCTCGGCCCAGCAGGGCGGTGTCGCCTGCTGCTACACTTCGTCGCCGCTCGGCTTCCAGGATGCTCACACTCCGTTCCTTTCGCTTTCGTGGAGATGGGCACCGGTGAGCAACATCACAAACGAATTCCGTGGTGGATGGCAGCGCAGCGATCCGATCTTCGGTATCAATCAGGAGGAGCCGGCTTTCTATCTTCAGGTTCCGCTGATCAATAACCCGGAGAGCGCTTTCCAGCCGCAGGGTCGTCGTACGGACATCTACAACTTCCAGGACAATGCCGCGTGGATCACCGGTAACCATACCTTCCGCTTTGGTGGACAGTTCGATATGTTCCGCGCCGATCCGTTCGGCCCCGGCGCGTTCGGTCAGTCATATGTCCAGAACCTGGTGCTCGGTGGCGGAACCACGCCTACGTTCTCGCAGACGACATTCAACAACTCGGCTGCGGTCGGATGCGTTACCGCGACCGGCGTCAACTGTATCCCCGCTGGTGCTCAGGTCACAGCCGCGAACGGCCTTCTTGCTTTGCTTGGCGGTTTGGTCGGTACTGCGACGCAGACATTCAACGCCGCAAGTCAAACGAGCGCTCTGCAGCCGGTGCCGCCGTCGCGCGAACTGGCCTTCGAGCATTACTCGTTCTACGCTGCCGATCAGTGGCGTATCACTCCGAGCTTTACGCTGAACTACGGTCTGCGTTATGAGCTCTACACCCCGATCCGCGAACCGAACGGGCTGGCTCTTGAGCCGGTAATGAACGGCCGTGACATTGTTACGACCATCATGGATCCGAACGGCTTCTACGATTTTGTCGGAACGAACAACGGCGGAACAGAGTTCTTCAAGATGGACAAGAACAACTTTGCTCCGGTCGTAAGTTTCGCGTGGTCGCCGACGTTCGAAAACGGCTTCCTAAACAGGCTCTTCCCCGGAAACGGTCAGACCGTTATTCGCGGCGGATACCGCCTGAGCTATGTCAACGACGAATTTGTTCGTGCGGCTGACAATGCCCTGATCGGTAACGCGGGCCTCTCGACCAGTCTTACCTCGGGTGCGATCAATGGACGCGTTGGCTCGGTTGCGGCGTTCGCAGCACCCGCTCTGGTGGTGCCGCGGACCTACGTGCAGAACAACGTGATTGCAGGAAACTTCGGAACGGTGTTCGCGATCGATCCGGACCTGCAAGTTCCGGGTTGGCACGAATTCAACATCGGTCTCCAGCGCGAGATCGGTTGGGACACGGCTTTCGAGATCCGCTACGTCCACGCACGATCGGACGATCTCGTTCGCGGTGTCGACCTTAACCAGGTTCGCGTGAGCCCGGCGTTCCTTGCCGACTTTTTCCGTGCAAGAAACAACATCGCGCGGTATGGATCGGGTCAGGTGAATTGCACCGTCGCACCGGCGACGCCGCTCTGCCAACCGCTCCAGCTCCTGAACACGGCTCCGTTCAACACGAGCCCGTTCGGTAATCCGCTTGGATTTGCCAATACGATCAATCCCATCGTCGCCGGCACACCGGGCGAATTGGCCTTCGTGTATGTCGCCACGTTCCGAACCGCCAGCAATGTACTTCTCAACAACCCGAGCACGGGTGTTGTGGATTTACTCAAGAACGAAGCCAAAGCACGTTACAACGCGCTGCAAGCGGAATTCCGACGCCGGTTCTCGGACGGTTTGACCTTCCAGGCGAACTACACGTTCCAGAAGCTCCTGACGGATGCTCCAGGAACTGGACAAACCCGCTTTGAGCCGTATATCGACAACGCTAGCCCGTCGTACGAATACGGCATCGGTGACCAGGACACGACCCATGTCTTCAACTTCAACGCGATCTATGAGCTTCCGTTCGGTAAGGGCAAACAGTTCTTCTCGAACGCGAACAGTTGGGTAGATCGACTGATCGGAGGCTGGCAGGCAACGTCCATCATTCGTTTGAGCAGTGGTGCTCCGTTCACGATCACCGATCCTCGCGGAACCTTGAACCGCACGGGTCGCTCGGGTCGTCAGAGCGCGGTCACCGCGTTGACCAAGGAACAGGTGAAGGCGCTTGTCGGCGTATTCCGTACGCCGTGCGGTGTGTTCTTCATCGATCCGCAGGTCATCAACCTGAATCTGGACCAGTGCCAGAATGGCGTCATCGCTCCGCGTGTGCCCGGTACCACAGCGGGTGTGGCGTCGCTCGGATATGATCCGCTCGGTCTGCCGGGTGGTATCAAGACATTCCCGGGTCAGGTGTTCTTCAACGCTCCTCCGGGACAGTTGGGCAATATGGAATTCAACTTCCTTAGCGGCCCGCTCTTCTTTAACTGGGATGCTTCGATCATCAAGAACATCCCGATCACTGAAAACGTTCGTGTGCAGCTTCGCGGTGAGGCGTTCAACCTTACCAACCGCTCACACTTCGGCATCACGGGCCAGTTCACTCAGGCAAATATCAACAGCAGTACGTTTGGTAGATTGCAGAGTGCGCCCAGCCCGCGAATCATCCAGTTTGTCGGTCGAATCGAGTTCTAATTCGGTCGGACAACTACTTCGGTCCGGGCAGTGTCTAACACGACGCTGTCCGGACTTTTCCTTCGGTAGACTAATAGAGGTTGTTAAGTATAATGGCCGTTATGAAATTCGCAGTTCGATCGCTTCTAATCGTTTTGGTGGTCATTTTCGGCAGCTTTGCCGTGGCCGCGCAGGATTCTCAAGTCAACATCAAGTATGACAAGAAAAAGGATCTGACCACCGTCAAGCTCAAATCGTTTCGCATCTCCCGCCTGATCCTCGAGAAGGAGCGGACGCAGAGCATTCCCCTTCATCAGACCGATCTGGAGATCTCCTACAGCTTCTCAGGGGAGAAGGCGACCAAGGTCGAGAATGTGACGCTCCGATTCCTCGTCACGTCCAACAACTACACTTTCCTGAGGCCGCAGGCTGCGATGGCCGTGGTCGATAATGAAGGCGGAACAGGACGGGCATTCGCATTGGGCAATAGCGATTACAAGTCGTATCAGCGATTCGCTGCCGTGATGGAAGAGACGCTCGTGGTTCAGACACCGGCCGAGGCGCTCGCGAAGATGGCGAAGGCGAACTCGCTGCAGATCTATCTGGGCCCGGTCGCTTACAACATCACTTCCTCCCAGCTTCAGGCTATCAAAGAGCTCGCCGGGCACCTTCCGGCTGAGAAAGCTGCCGCTAAGTCGGACTAGTCATGATGAGTTTGGTTTTTTTAGCCGGCTGCTATTGCGGCCGGCTTTTTTTGTCGGTGCGCGTTTAATCACATATCGCGAAACGGCTATACTTTTGCTCGTGACGCGAACCGACGATCTCATTAGTTCCGATAGCCGGCTTGCCCTGGTGCCGCTCGGCGCCGGCGACCTGATCGATCGCGCCGTGCGTTTCTATCGCGGCAACTTCTGGACGTTCGTTTTGATCGCCGCACCCCCTGTCGTTGCAGGAACGCTTATCTCGGTCGGCTGGACCTTTCTCGCGAGATCGCTGTTCGTTCTCGAGATCAACCGAAATGCCGTTGACTTCACGCTTTACTACCTTTTCGTCTGGCTCGGAACGCTCATAATCTGGTTCACCGAAACCGTAGCCACGCTCTCGGTGATGGGCGGGGCGTCGCGCAATTTTGTTCGGCACCTCCTGTTCAACGAGCCACTGACCTTTCGTGATACGTATGCCAACACTTGGAACCGGCTCGCAGGCCTGATCGCCGCATCGTCGATCATGGCTTTCGTACTCGGGCTCGTCGGATTGGTCGCGTTCTATATCGGGCTCACCGTTGGTGCGATCCTGATCGTGCTGGCGATAGCAGCGCTACAGGCAATACCGCCTCTTGCCGCGCTTGTGAGCATCGTTCTCGGTCTCGCGACGGCGATCGGCACGACCTGGCTTTTCTTCCTGATCGCATCGCGTTTCGCCTATGTTCCCCAGGTGATGCTTGTGGAAGGGCAGGGAGTATTCTCATCGATCTCCCGGAGCGCGTCCCTTGCGAGCGGGAATGTAAAGCGTCTTGCGGCGCTCTTTATTTTCTCGACCGTCGCGACCTACTCGGCGCTGGCTCTGCTCTATATCCCGCTGATCTGGTACGCGTGGGCAAACGGCGTCGAGGTGTTCTCATTCGAAGCCGACCTTGCCCCGGCATGGTACGAGATCGCGTCGCAGATGGTATGGCAGGCGAGCCTTATCCTGCTTACGCCGGTTTGGATGGTCGGGCTTTGTCTTCTCTACGTTGATGAACGCGTGCGTCATGAGGGCTACGATATCGAGTTGATGGCAGCACGGCGGCTTGGTGAGATCCCCTCGGTTCCGCAGACTTATATCAATCCGCTGCAGCCCGCGCTCGCGGACAAGTCGGTCAGTGCACCGAGCTCGTCCTTCACGTCGCTAAATCTCAAATGACTCGCACACCTCGTACAAGTATCTGGTGCTGCCGTGCGTTGATAGCGTTCGCATCGATGTTGTGGCTTGTCTCTCCAAGTCCCGCGGTGACGCTCGATGAGTTTGCCGATAAGGTCGAACGGGCACGCAAACTCGCGTCAACGATCGAAGCAGGGCTGCAGGACGATCAGATCGATCATTCGCTTGTCCGGACGTTCATCGATCAGGTAAAGCGAGAGTTTCCCGTGACCGAGAATGTCGAGACGGGCGAGGGGAGCGTCGAGGTCTCGCACGCCGCAATGCTCACCCGCCTTCAGGCTTTCGAAGCCGAAAAGGATTTCCAGAAGCGCCTTCCGATGATAACGGAGATTCGCGAGTATCTGTCGACGATTGCTTTCAAGCTGAGCAGCCGCGCAAGTAGCGCACAGGACCTCAGCAAGGACGAAGAGAAACGAAAGCTAGCCGAGATCCTCAGGCGCGAAGAATACCAAAAGCCGGAGGCAGCCCAGCAGAGTATCTTTCAGCGTTGGCTGACCGAGTTCCTCGAGTGGCTTGATAGCTGGTTTCCGAAATCGAGCGGGCCGTCGACGAGTTACTCAGGTATCCCTGCACTTGCCTCGGTCTTACGAATTCTTCTATTCGCAGTGCTTCTTGCATTGGTCGTGTTCCTGGTCTATAAGATCGCACCGCTTATCTTCCCGAATCTGAAACGTGTGGCCAGGCCGAAGAAGAAGAAAGAGCGAGTGATCCTCGGAGAAAAACTCTCGGACGATGCGACCGCGCTTGGTCTGTTTGGCGAAGCCGAACAACTTGCCCGCAGCGGTGATCTCCGCGGAGCCATCAGGAAAGGTTACATCGCGCTTCTCTGCGATCTGAGCGACCGCAAAGTGATCGGTCTCGCCCGAAACAAAACGAATCGCGATTACCTGCGCGACACTGCATCACGCCGAGAGCTGCATTCGCGGCTGCGGTCGGTGACCGACACTTTTGAACGCCACTGGTACGGCCACAAGCGTTCTGGGGTCGAGGACTGGACGAGATTCCGTGAAGAGTACGACCAGGCAATAAGGAGCGTTTCCTGACCGGCACATGAAGCAAAAGCTGCTGATAGTTTTGAGCCTCGCTTTACTGATCCTGCTTTTGGCGGGCCTTAATGCCGCGACCTATGTTCAGAAACAGAAGGTGCCCGACACCGAGTTTGCCGCGAACCGCTCATCTCACAATCCGGGCAGCACGGGTACCCAGGCCTTCTACACACTTCTTGTCGAAACCGGACGCAAGGTGACTCGTTGGCAGACATCGCTGGAGACTATCGCCTCGGAAACGAAGAACAAACCTGCCGTATTGGTCATGGCGGGTCCGATGCGACGCGAGCTGACGGATGACGAAGACGTTCAATTGATGAAGTGGGTTGGTGACGGGGGAACGCTTGTCCTCATCGATCGCGAGCCGGCGTCCAGGTTGGCCGCGACGACTGCGAACTGGCACATGTCGGTTAGGACGAGCGCAGATCCGGACATTGTTTCGGTCGACTCGGCCGATCAGAAACAAATGACCGCCGGCACGGCCGCGGTGAAACCTCTCTTGCCTTTCTATTTTTCGAGAGGCGTGAATTCCGTACAGCCGTCGCGTTTTGCGTCCGATATCGAACTCGAGAGATACGATAACCCCGCATCTGCGGGAACGTCGGTGCGCGCCGAGCCGGCGGGCCCGCCTGTTTCGTCCGGGCCGACGGGATCGGAAACACCTTTCGATTTCTATGGCGAGAGTAGATTTCCCGACGATGACGGCGAAGAGGAAGAAGGACCAGCGGCAGGCAGCGATACCGGCCCCGCTTTACAGATAGCTGAGAAGCCGCCGTCATTCGAAGTTCCGCTTGTTCATCTCGGGACGGCGGAAACGAATCTCCTGGTAGAAGCGCCGTTCTCGAAAGGTCGGATCGTAATTCTCTCGGATCCCTTCATCGTTTCGAATGCAGGTATAAACCTGGTCGACAACTCGCGGCTCGCGATCAATCTTGTCACGCAGACCGATGGATTGATCGCCTTTGACGAGTACCATCACGGATACGGAGCAAACAACAACCGGCTATTCCAGTATTTCGAAGGCACGCCTGTCATCGCGCTATTTGTTCAATGCGGGCTGCTTGTCGCGCTTATATTCTTTTCACAGAGCCGGCGGTTCGGGCGTCCCGTTCCGGAACCCGAGCCGAGCCGTTTGTCCAAGTTGGAATACGTTTCGGCGATGGCCGAGCTTCAACAGCGAACGCGCGCCTACGATCTAGCCATCGAGAATATCTATTCGGATTTTCGGCGCCGTGTGAGCTCACTGCTGGGGCTCGACAATACAACAACGGGGCGACGCGTGATCGCCGAGGGAATCGCAGAGCGAACTGCCGGCGATCCGAGGGCCATCTACGACTTGCTGCAAAGATGCGAGGATGCGATCCACGGCGAGCCGATCAGACGAAAGGAGACCGTTGAACTTATCGAAAAGCTTCGCACGATCGAAGAGCAGCTTGGGCTGAAGCGTTCGAGCAAGCGAGGGCTATAGCGGATGACGACATCGGCAGTCATCCTGCTTGCGATCTTGTTCTTTCTCACGAGCGTCGTCGGCGTCGTCACGGGAAGTAATTCGCTTATTACCGTCCCGGCCATGTTCCAGTTCGGGATCGATGAAAAGGTCGCCGTCGCGACCAACATGTTCGGCCTGACGTTCATGGCGGTCGGCGGTTCGATACCGTTCCTTCAACGACGCACGATCGAGCTCGGGAAGTTGTCGACGGTGATCGTCGTGACTGTCGTCGGTTCGGCGATAGGTGCCGCGCTGGTCGGCGTCATTACCAATCAGGCGATCAAGATCATCGTCTTCGTCGCGATGATCGTGATCGTACTTTTTACGGTCATGCATCGCGACTCGACACGGGATAACGCCGGGGAAGCTCTGGAAGGTGCGTCGCCGGTGAATCGAACAATCCCGCCGGTTGCACTGGCGGCGGCTTTCCTACTCGCGATCTACGGCGGTTTATACAGCGGAGGTTACGTCACAGTTCTGACATCTGTGCTCGTCGCGTTTTCGGGGATGACGTTTGGACAATCGATCGCGGCGACGAAGGTGATAAACGTATTTTCGTCCGGAATTGCCACGCTTGTCTTTATGTGGCAAGGTTTAGTGGATTACAAACTGGGGGTGATACTCGCGGCGGCGATGTTCGCCGGAGCGTTTATCGGGGCTCATTTCGCGGCTCGGATGAATGAGACCTGGCTTCGACGGATATTTCTGCTGACGGTCTTGCTGCTCGCTGCCAAAACCCTGTTTGATTTTCTATGATCCCACACCAACTTACTAACACATGCTGACACACACACCCTCGACCGTCGCTCACATCCTGAACGAACTACGAAAGACGATCGTCGGCCAGGATGAAGTAATCGAGCAGGTCCTTGTCGCAATACTGGCCGAAGGACACGCCCTTCTCGAAGGCGTACCGGGAACCGCGAAGACGCTTACGGTCAAGACGCTCGCCCAGATAATCGGCGCGCAATTCTCGCGTATCCAGTTCACGCCCGATCTCATGCCGTCGGACATAACGGGCACGAACGTTTTTAACATGCAGTCCTCGCAGTTCAGCCTGCGGCAGGGTCCGATCTTCACGGACCTTCTGCTCGCCGATGAGATAAACCGAACGCCGCCTAAAACGCAGGCCGCGTTGCTGGAGGCAATGGAGGAGCGGCAGGCAACGATCGACGGTGAGCGATATCCGCTGTCGCCTATCTTTACCGTCCTGGCGACCGAGAATCCGATCGAGTACGAAGGGACTTACCCTCTGCCCGAGGCGCAGCTCGACCGCTTTCTCTTGAAGATCCTGATCGATTATCCGGGTGACGACGAAGAGCGGGAGATCGTCGCCCGATGGGACGCGGGATTCAATTCACATCATCTCGAGGCGGTGAACATCCAGCCGCTGCCGTCGGCTTCTGTTATCCAGAGCTGCAGGCTCGAGGTTCGCCAGATGCGCATGGAGCCGGGCGTACAAAAGTATATCGTCGACATCGTTCGAAAGACCCGAAGCCATCCGACCATCCTTTACGGAGCAAGTCCGCGTGCGTCGATCGCATTGCTGCTCGGCTCGAAAGCTCTGGCTGCGATTCGGGGCCGCGATTTCCCGACCCCCGATGATGTGCGGGACATAGCTGCACCCGTATTGAGGCACCGCCTTGCCCTCCGCGCCGAGGCCGAGCTCGAAGGCGCGACTACCGACGCTGTTATTTCGGATATTTTGAAGACGGTCGAGGTTCCGAGATGATTTTGGCGCGTGATGTGGTCGTAGTGTTGTTCGCAACTCTCATCGCTCCGGTAGGAGCGAAATGTTTGTAGAATCGCCATTGCATATAAACGATCGAGCTCCGGAAGAGCGACATAATAGTGTCGCTCCGCCGGAGCTCGATTCTTGGATGTAGCGTTGTTCTACAAACATCTCGCTCCTACCGGAGCGAAGAAACCCTACATTCTCATTTCGCTCGAATTGAGCGAATAGTCAGTTTGCGTCTCTAACGGAGCGATGGATCCAACCCTTCGCCCGCGTCACCTGATCCCGCAGGCGGTCGATTCACCGCCGGTGTCCGAGCCGGTGTCGCAGGTGTACGTCCGGGTGTCGGCGACGGACGGGCAGGCGTCGGGGTCGCCGCAGGCGTCGTCTGGGTATTCGTGTTTGCAGGCGGCCTGGGAGTCGGTGTTTGCCGCGGGGTCGGCGTCGGAGTCACAGGACATAAGATCAACCCTGTTGGAGTGATCGTACATCCCGCCGGCATGTCCTGCATGAACGGGCTTTGACCGGGGGGAATATTTACCGTCTGTCCACCGGGACCGATGTAGGTCTGCGGCGGAGCTCCCGGCGGCGGAGCGCCGGTCGCCCAGGGGTTGTATCCGTCGCCGCCCGGCATCGTTCCAGGTGCTACGTTGCTATTCGAGTTTCCAACTATCTCGGGCATCATGCCCGGCATCCCTGCAAGATTCTGCTCTTCGGCTCCCGTCGCGGGGTTTATCGGCTGCACGGGCTGCCCGTTCGCATCGGGCTGTAGAACGGTCGTCGGATTCGTCTGCTTACTTGATGTCGCATAGATAAGAAACAGCGAGAGCAGCGAGATTCCGGCAAGGACGATGAACGCGGTCTTCCAGATGTTGCTACCCGCGGCCGTGGCTATGGCCGTGACGGGCTGTGCGTTGGAGACCGAATGAAGGTCGCCTGCGAACTCGGCCGCTGTTTGATATCTCAGGTCCGGATCTTTAGCGAGCGCTTTCAGGATCACTGCCTCGAGCGACGGAGGAAGATCGTCCCTAAACGATGAAAGCGGGGGCGGGGCTTCTTCCGTATGCTTCAGCATCACGTCCGATGGACGCGTGCCGGAAAAGGGAGGCTCACCCGCGAGCATCTCATAGGCGATAACACCGAGAGCATAAATATCCGATCGGCTGTCGGCAGTTTCCGAACCCGAGCATTGCTCAGGCGCGAGATATGCGAAATCAGACGCTGTCAGATCGTTTCCGTGACGGTCTTCGCTCATCGGGCCGGCCGATCCAATGCCGAAAAGCTTTGCGTTCACTTTTCCGAAAGCGTCGTTCCCGACCAGGATATTCTCGGGCGTAAGATTAGCGTGAACGAGATCCTGTGAGTGGATCGCGCCGAGTGCGGCAGCGGATTGTTTGGTAATATCCAGCACTGCCGCGACATCGAGCTTGCCGGAATTTTTTATTATGTCGGCGAGAGTTTCGGAATGGTCGCTTTCGTAAACCGCGTAGACGACCCCATCGGATGCGGATCCAAAATCAGTCACGTTGAGAAGATTCGGATGGTTCAGTCGCGACGCAGTTTTCGCCTCGGCAAAGAAGCGGCGGACGATGTTGTCATCTACCGACAAAGCGCGCGGGACGATACGCAACGTCACGGGTTTTTCCATGAACATGTGCCGGCCCCGGTAAATGTCACCGATCTCACCACGGCGAATCAGCTCGCCTACCTCGTATTTTTCGGCTAAATCCTTGCCTTCGAATTCTCCGGTCATTTCCTCTTAGAACGCTGCAAACTCCTGCGGGTTGCAGAAAACCATCTTCATCCAACGCAAACGCCCGAGTGTCAGCAAGAGCATAACACCCGGGCATTGAGCATTGTGCCCTTGCTGGCGCGCGGGCTTCTTGCAGTTCCGAATTAAAGCTTAACGAATACGATAAGCAGAGCGAAGAGCACCAGCGACTCGATAAGCGCGAGAGCGATGATCATAAGCGTCTGGACCGTACCGGCTGCACCCGGGTTGCGGGCAGCACCCTCGGCCGCACGCGAACCGACGAGACCCTGGCCGATTCCTGCGAGGCCTGCGGCGAGTCCGAATCCGATACCGCCGCCGATCGCTTTTGCCGCTGCTACAGACGATTCGTTGTCTGCCGCACCAGCCTGTGCGAATGCCGGAAGTGCCATCAACGCCATCGCAAGCGTAGCGAAAAAGACGTACTTCATTTTGTTCATATTATCTATCTCCTGTTCTATTTTTTCTTACGTTTTTTCAGGAGAAACGTTCCTCATCGAACCTGCAGGGTATTAGTTCGCCTCACTTCCGGTATGCCGCGGATTTTATACTCCCAAAGAGTCCGCGTCTCCTGTAGCGTGCGGGCATATGTGCTATGAATCGCAAGTTCTCAAATAACGTTTCCTGATTTTGGGCGAGCTCATGATCTTTGAAAGTCGAATTCGTCTTGCCGCTGAAAGCGACCGAATGTGGCGGATTCAACTTTCAAAGATCATTAGCATTGCCCCTTCCGAATACGGGCTGAAGCCTGCACTCCGAA
>CAMLKY010000004.1 GCA_946480545.1 uncultured Acidobacteriota bacterium | reverse complement strand
ATTCGAGATGATGCTTCTTCGCAAGCTCTTCGATCGCGATCGCGTTGCGCCCCGCCAGGACCGGCTTCATTCCACGTTCGACCGCGTAACGCGTTATCAGCTCGCCGGTATAGCCATTCGCGCCATAGATCAGAAAGTTGTTTGGCATGTTCTGATTATGCGCCGAAAGACATTGCCCGCGAAATACGCGAAACCCACCAAAGATCTATTTCGTGTGTTTCGCGTATTTCGCGGGCCATACTCTTAATTGTCGAACAGGTTCAACCCGAGCAGCTGCGTTTCTTTCAGCTTACGCAGAAACTCTTTTCGCCGGATCTCTTTTGCGCCGAGTGCACGGATGTGGGGTGTCATCACCTGGGCGTCGAGCCACGTCGCATTTTTCGAGCGCAGGTGATCTATCAGGAAGAGCAGAGCAAGCTTCGACGCATTGGTCTCCTTGTGAAACATCGATTCGCCACAGAACACACCTCCGGCGTCGACGCCGTATACGCCGCCTACCAGTTCACCGGCCGCATTCCACGCCTCGACACTGTGTGCTAGACCCGCCAGATGCAGCTCGGAGTATGCGTGTATGAAATCGCACGTTATCCACGTCCCGGTCTCGCCGCGTCGAGAAACGCTCGCACAGTTTTCGATCACACCGCGAAAATCCTCATCGATCGTGAAGTTGAAAGTTTGCTTGCGGCGGGCCCGCTCGAGGCTACGAGGAATGTGAAGCTCATCAAACTCCAACACCGCCCTCCGCTCGGGGCAGTACCATGGCAGCGGTACATCCTCGATGTGCCACGGGAATATGCCGAGCCGGTACGCGCGGCGCAAGTTATCGACCGTCAACTCATCGCCGAAGCTGACGATATCGCGCGCGTAGTAAAAGTAATCGTCAAACAGCACCCACTCGGGAAATGCGTGCGCTTGCGGATCCGGAAATGACACAAGGTAATTTTACCGCAGAGACGGGGAGACGGGGAGACGGGGGGACGCGGGGAAGGGGGACGCGGGGAAGGGGGGACACGGGGACGCGGGGAAAGGGAGAAGAGGAGAACGTAAGAAGCGGAGAACGGGAGAAGTGGGGAGCAGATTTCAGGTTGCGACTCCTATCTCAAATCTCAAATTTCAAATTTCAGATTTCAGATTCCGGAACCCCGCCCCGGTCTCTTTCGGCGCCGCGTCACCAGATCCCCGCGTCTCCGCGTCACCAGATCCCCGCGTTCCCCTTCCCTGCGTCCCCGCGTCTTTCGGCGCTGCGTCACCAGATCCCCGCGTCTCCGCGTCTCGCCTCCGCGCGTCGCAATCAAACCTCCTTCAATTTCCACTTCCCGCGTCGGAACAACAACGCGGCCGTTACCGCGAGTAACGAGAAGGCGATGGTGATCGACCAGAAAACTCCTTGCGGTCCGTAATCGTAGTAGTCCGCAAGCAGGTACGCGAGCGGGATCTCGAACATCCAGAAGATGAAAAAGTTCAGGTACGTCGGGGTCCAGGTGTCCCCGGCGCCGTTGAACGAGCTTTCCATCACCATCCCGAGACCGTAGAAAGCGTATCCATAACCAACTATCCGAAGACAGTCACGACCATAGGCCGACACGGCCGGATCGGTCGTGAAGATACTGATCACCGCGTCCGAGAACAGCACAAAGAACAGACCAGCGATCCCAAGCAGCACCGTGTTCAAGCCGCCCGCGATCCAAACCGATCGTTCGGCGCGATCCGGCTTGCCCGCCCCGAGATTCTGACCAACGAGCGTAGCCGCCGCATTCGCCAGACCCACCGCCGGCAGGATGACGAACATGATCACGCGAAGGCCGATCTGATATCCGGCCAACGCAACGCTTCCGAAGACCGCGACGATGCGGATCAGCGCAGTCCAGCTCGCAGTTGCGATCAGGAACTGAAGGATCGCGGTGCTCGAAAGCCGCAACAAACTTGTCAGAAGCTGCGGATCAAATCTCCAATGAGCGCCCCGCACGTGAAGTCGTCCATTCCGCCGAAAGAAGAGACACCACGATGCATACATGACGCCGATCCCGCGACCGCAGACCGTCGCCACAGCGGCGCCGGTAACACCAAGCTCCGGGAACGGACCAATGCCGAAAATAAACATCGGGCAGAACAGGATGTTGAGTCCGTTCGCGATCACCAGGACACGAAATGCGATCGCTGCATCACCTGCTCCGCGAAATATTCCATTGATCAGGAATAGGAACACGATGACGGCATTGGATGCCATCATGATGCGAAAGAAGGGTGTTCCAAGCTCGATCACCGCAGGTTCGGCTTTTAGCAAACCCAGTATCGTCGGTGCGAATATCACTCCCGCAGCTCCCATTACGATCGACACCAGCAGGCCGAGATAGACCGCGTGTGTCGCCGTCCGAGCGGCGCCTTCGTAGTCTTTCTCGCCAACGCGGCGCGCAACGGTGGCGGTGGCCCCGATCGACAATCCGATGCTTACGGCGTAGATCAGGACCAGGACCGATTCGGTCAGTCCCACGACAGCGACAGACTCGGCCCCGAGCTTCGCAACGAAGAACGTGTCGACGATCGCGAACAGCGACTCCATCGACATCTCGAGGATCATTGGGATCGCCAGGATGATCAGGCCGATGAGAATAGAACCCTGAGTGAAGTCGCGAGACGTTCCGACGAACGCCTCGCGCAGTACAGATAAAAACGAATTATCGACCGCCTCAACGGGCGGATTATTGCCGTCAAAAGACATATATAAAGCCCTCTATTATAAAGTTGAACGGGTGCGCATGATCGGCACCGGGTAGATGTTCCGGGTTCACCGCGGAGTGCGGCGGTCCGCGAACGCGAAAAGGACGGCTGAATTAGACAAGTTCAATACGCATGATTCTAAAGACCTTACCACAAAGGATCCGGAGATGTGAATTGGGAGAAGCGAAATTCTCGCCAGCTCTTTGCGGCTTCGCGAGAACATCCGGGGCCGATTTCTGAAGAAGATGTTTTCGCGCAAAGCCGCGAGGCCGGAGAGGTCGCTGGCTTTCTCCGGATCGACGGTGCGGTGTATCATTTTTTTCACGAGGTAAACCGTATGATCAAACAGATTCGTGGCAGCACCATCTGATAACTCACAAGAGAAGAGTTCGAAAACATCATTGCCCCGTACCGGCGAAGGGATCGTGATAGACATCGGGACCGGGGACGGGCGCTTTGTATCTGCCGCGGCCCGGGCAAATCCGAACAAGTTCTATATCGGCGTCGACGCGAACGTGAAGCCGCTCGAGAAGACCTCGATGAAGGCGACCCGCAAGTCGTCTAAAGGTGGTCTGCCAAACGCCATCTTCGTCCAGGCCGCCGTCGAGGATCTTCCCGAAGAGTTCGCCGGGATCGCCGACGAAATACACATCCACTTCCCGTGGGGCAGTCTGCTGAAAGCTGTAGCACTCGGCGATGCGGGCGTTCTTGCTTCGCTGAGTCGAATTAGCGCGCCTGGTTGCCTCATCGAGCTCATTATCGGTGTGGACCCTGTTCGGGATCGGACAGAGCTTGAGCGGCTTGGGATCCCGGCCTTATCGCCCTCATACATTCGTGACGAACTCGTTACCCGTTACAGACGAGCGGGCTTTCGCCTCGTTGAATCAGGGACGCTGAATCGAAACGAGTGGTCCAGCCTTGATACCTCGTGGGCGCGAAAGCTCCAGGGAAACGACAACAGAACCGTCACGTATCTCGTCTTTGAGGCTGAAAGCCAGCGCCCGAGCAACAAGCCTGTGGCATAATAAAAACCCTTTCGGTGTTATGAAATACTGCCCGGTCTGCCACGAGTCTTATGAAGACGAGACACTGAATTTCTGTCTCGAGGACGGCTCGAATCTGCTCAGCGAGGAGTTCATTTCAAACTCTCCGACGATCGCCTTTCGAACATCTTTCAGCGCGCCGTCACTTAGAAGCTTCTCTTCCGAGACCCCGTCGATCGCGATATTGCCTTTCTCGAACGTTAGTGCCGATCCTGAGAATGAGTTCTTCTGTGACGGTCTCGCGGATGAACTTATCAATCGGTTGATGAAGCTGGATAAGCTCCGCGTCGCGGCGCGGACGTCGACGTTTGCCCTAAAAGGGCGCGACTCGGACGTTCGCCACATCGGCCAGGATTTGAATGTCCAGACCGTCCTGGAGGGCGGCGTGCGGAAATCGGGAAATCAACTTCGAATCACGGCACAGTTGATCAACTGCACGGACGGATACCAGATCTGGTCGGAAAGTTATGATCGCCAACTCGCGGACATCTTCGAGATCCAGGATGAGATAGCCCTCGCGATCGTAGATGCCCTAAAGGTCCGGCTGCTGAGCAACGAGAAGGCCGTGCTTCGCAAGCGCTACACCGATAATGTCGAAGCTTATCAGCTCTACTTGAAAGGCCGGCTCTGGAATCGTCGAACAGCCGACGGCTTCAAGAGCGCGATCGGATATTTCCAGAAAGCGATAGAGCTCGACAATGGTTACGCGATCGCGTACGCGGGACTTGCCGATTACTATACCGTGCTCGCTTTCTACGAGGGCGTCGCGCCGTCAGTTGCGGGCGCGAAGGCGAAGTCACTCGCGGAAAAGGCGATCGAGCTCGATAACACTATCGGCGAGACGCATTCTTCCTATGGAGTCACACGAGGCGCCTTCGATTGGAAGTGGGACGAAGCGCGAAGATCCTACCGCCGTTCGATGGAGCTCAATCCGCACTACATGCCGGCGTACCAGTACCTGGCAATGAATCTTCTGATCCAGGGCCGCCCTGAAGAAGCTCTTGAGAATGCGAAGCGCTGTATCGAGATCGATCCGCTCCTGCCGGTCATCAACGCCAATCTCGCATGGTTCTATTATTTGTCACGCCAGTATGGAGAGGCCGAGGAACAGGCGCGCCTGACGATCGATATCGAGCCGAATCATTTCACCGCGCATTGGGTGCTTGGACTGACGCTGGCGGTAAACGAGAATTACTCCGCTGCTATTGCCGCGCTGCAGAGCGCGGTTACGATCAGCTCAAATCGCCCGTTTGTTGTTTCGGAAATGGGTCGGGTCATGGCACTCGCGGGCGAGCATGATCGCGCGCGTGACATTCTTTCTTCCCTCGACACAGCGAGCGCCGAGCACTACATATCACCGATCAACAGGGCGAAGATACATCTTGGACTAGCGGAACACGATCACGTTTTCGAATGGCTCGAGAAGGGGTTCGAGGAAAGGGCAGTCCGAATGCCGTACTTCATGATCGATCCCCAATGCGACGACATAAAGAGCGACACGCGATTCCAGGCGATCAAAAAGAAAATGGGCGTTTCGTAGCGCTTTGCAGTGGGGTATCTTTGCGGGCTTGGCGAGCTCTGCGTGAAATTGCTTTTTTTCACGCAAAGCTCGCCAAGCCCGCAAAGTAAGAAACCAGAAACTCGCGCGCATGCATCCAAAAAGCTAGACTATTCAATCGCAAACAGCGGGATTAGAGTGGCAATGAAGATAGCAATGGCAATGAGCGGCGGCGTCGATAGTTCGGCGGCAGCCGCGCTTTTGAAGGAGCAGGGACACGAGCTCGTCGGCTTCACGATGCAGCTCTGGAACCAGCGCCGACATATCAACGTGGACGAAAATGGCGATCCGCTGCCGTCGCGTTGCTGCTCGCTCGATGATGTGTACGATGCGCGTCGCGTTGCAGAGAGTCTTGGTTTCCCGTTCTACGTTCTAAATCTCGAGGACGATTTCGAGCGCGACGTCGTTGAGCCTTTTGTGCAGAGTTATCTTTCCGGCGAGACCCCGATCCCGTGCGTCGCGTGCAACTCGCGCCTCAAGTTCGCATCGCTCGATCGGATGGCCGTGAGTTTAGGATGTGACAAGGTCGCCACCGGCCACTACGCCCGCGTCGAATATGACGCGGCCGCAGATCGTTATCGCCTCTTCCGTGGAAAGAACCACTGGAAAGATCAGAGTTACTTTCTCTGGGAGCTTACGCAGGACCAGCTTTCACGAGCTTACTTCCCGCTCGGCGAGATGATGAAGAGCGAAGTTCGCGATATCGCGCGCGAGGCGAATCTTTACACCGCCGAGAAGCAGGAGTCGCAGGAGATCTGTTTTGTTCCGGACGGAAAGTACGCGGAGTTCATCGATCGTTATCTCGAACATGAGGAGCGCGTCGATGAAATGCCGATTGGCGGCGAGATCGTAAATACTGCAGGTGAAACTGTCGGAGCTCACACCGGTATCCACCGATACACGATCGGCCAGCGCCGCGGTCTTGGCATAGCACACGAGAAGCCGCTCTACGTCGTTCAGATCGAGAGGGCGAGAAACCAGATCATCGTCGGCGAGGCGAACGAGCTGGAGTCGGTCGAGTTTGTAGCAAAGCGAGTCAATTGGGTCGCATTCGACGAGCCATCTGAGCCGGTCCGCGCGAACGTCAAGGTCCGGTACCGTCACGACCCCGCACCCGCGACGATCCATCCGTTGCCTGACTCTCATGCACGAATCGTTTTCGACGAACCCCAGCGGGCGATTACCCCGGGGCAGGCCACGATCTTCTACGACGGCGATGAGGTCGTCGGTGGCGGCTGGATCGTAAAGGAATCTTAGTATTTGTTAGTCGGCGATTTAGGCTGATGTGAGAAACGGGCAGACACGAAAAGAAAAATATTATGCCAACTGAAAAGAAACGACTGAGCAAGAAAGCAAAGGCCGCAAGAAAGATCGTAAGCGAATCGAAGCTGCTCTCTGAAAAATCCGAACGTGACGCGCAGAGCGGCGATGAGTTTAAATCCTCAGTAATGACTCCGCGAGCCAACTCGAAGGCCATCAAACCGCGCCCCGACAAGAAACGAGGCTGATCGGCGCGGTCGGAAAATGATCAAAGCCGAATTACGCAAGAAATTCATCTCGTTACAAACCGATCTGAGCGCAGAGCACCGCATGGAGAAAAGCGGAAAGATCGCGGCGCGGTTTTTCGAGAGCTTCGATCTTACCCGCGTTCGCTATCTCCACTGCTTTATCCCGATCGAAAAGTTTAAGGAGATCGATACCCGGATCATATTCACGACGCTGTGGAATGAGTTTCCCGGCATCCGCACGGTCGTACCGCGAGTGGATTTTCAATCTCATGAGATCGTCAACCTGATATTCAATAGCACGACCAGCTTGCACAAGAACATGTGGGATATTGAAGAGCCGTTACACGATGAAATAGTCGACGCGCAAAAGATCGATATCGTGCTCGTGCCGGGTGTGTGTTTCGACAGCCAAGGTCATCGGGTCGGATACGGTAAAGGCTTCTATGATCGTTTCCTGGTCAGCTGCCGCCCGGACTGTCTGAAGATCGGACTAAGCTACTTTGAACCCGTCGAGAAGATCGACGACGTGCACGACGGAGATGTGCGTTTGGATTTTGTGGTCACACCGTCCGAGGTAGTAAGGGGCGCGGGTAACGAGCGCCTTTCTTCGGGTTCGTGAGATTTCGTGTCAGTTCGTGGTTCCAGTCTCTTGCGCCATACGTGGAACCACGAAAATACACAAAAGAACACGAAATGAATGCAACTGCGAAATTGGTCGCGGCACTCGGCTCCAACTCACCTCGCTTTTAACACGTCCCTGATTTCGGTCAAAAGCTCTATTTGGGGATCCGGTACGGCCTCTGCCTCGAGGTGCCTGAAGAATCTCACCGCATATCGCGCGAGGATGAACATGATAACGGCGACGATCAAGAATGTGATCACATCATTTATAAACTGACCGTACAGTATCAGCGGCTCTTTCGCCGTCTGAGCTGCCGCGATCTGTTCGGGTGTTGCGACCGGCATTGAACCGAGGTTCCAGACCTTCTGTTTGAAATCGATCCCGCCCGTGACCAGCCCGACGAACGGCATGACGATACCGTCGGTAAACGTTTTTACTATCGTCGTAAATGCCGCCCCGATGATGACACCGATGGCGAGATCGAGAACATTACCGCGTGCAATGAACGCTTTGAAATCTTTCAACATTGATTGATCGTCCTCCGGTAGGAATTTGGTTAGAAACTAACATCGAATCAGCGCAGAACAAACACGAAACTCTTCTTTGCGTCTTAGCGTCTTTGCGAGAAAACCGTCGGAATAGACTCTCGGGATGTAGTTAGGATTCGGAGCTGTCAGTACGGTGTTCTCCCGCAAAGCCGCTAAGACGCAAAGAAGAAGGGCCGCCTCATGCGAGACGGCCCTTCTTAAATTCGGTAGTGAGATCTTAGACACTCACGGCATCCGCTTCTTCCTCTTCTTCAGCCGAGGTCAGCAGATCGTCATCGTCATCATCGTCGTCGGTTATCGAGCTGCTGTAGCCCGACATCTCGTTGGAACGATATTGCTCCTGGGCCGCCGCGGCTGCCTGCGTCTCCTGCGCCTCGCGAGCCTTCATCATCGTACATCCGCCTTCGAACACAGCGCCTTCCTCGATGACGAGACGCGGGGTCGAAATATTTCCCATGACCCGGGCCGTCCGGCCTAGCTGGATCTTCTCGGTCGCAACGACGTCGCCATTGATCACGCCATTTACAGTTGCGACTCCGACCGCTACATTCGCGTCGACCTGTCCGTTGGTGCCGACAATAAGTGTTCCCCCATCCGAGGTGACCGTGCCGGTCAGATGCCCGTCAACCCGAAGCATCATCTGAAAATGAGTCTCACCCGTCAGGACAGTCCCGTGTCCCACAAAGCCACTCAGGCGTCCTTCCTTGATGTCACGGGCGATCGACTCGCTATCCGTCACAACTCGGGTGCTGGCGGCTTGATTCTCATTTCCGTACTGGTAAGCCGGCGTGGGATTCGTCGACACGTTGTTCTGATAGTCGTTTGTGTCCGATAGTTCCGATCTGGAACCTCTTCCCATTCGTATCATAAGACAAAGAACTCCTTAGTTAGTTTTTGAAATTTGAGGCGGCACGTCTGTACAGGTGAGGGCCCTGAAGGTCGATCGAGATATCACTTTTAAGTGGTAAAAATCGGAAGATATGCCTGGCAAACATGATAGAGCAGTTGTTCCAAGCATGTAAAGCATTTTCTTTTGGTTGTTAAAACCTGCCCTGCATGCGAAAATCTAAAGCTTTCGGAGGAAGTACGAAGAGTTGTTTGTAGAGACCAAGACCAAAACAAAGCTGCTAAAGAAGATGGGCAAAGCCATCGCCGACTTCGGAATGATCACCGAGGGCGATAAGGTCATGGTCTGCCTTTCGGGCGGAAAAGACAGCTTTACAATGCTCGATCTGTTGATGGATGTGCAGCGACGGGCACCTGTCAATTTCGAGATCCTCGCAGTAAACCTCGATCAGAAACAGCCGGGGTTTCCCGAAGAAGTCCTCCCCGATTACCTTAACGAATTAAGCGTCCCATACCGGATCGTCGAGGAAGATACGTACTCGATCGTAAAAGAGCATATTCCGGAAGGTAAAACGTTCTGCTCGCTCTGCTCGCGACTGCGGCGCGGCATCCTGTACAACGTCGCTATCGAGGAAGGCTGTACCAAGATCGCGCTCGGGCATCACGCCGACGACATCATCAATACGTTCCTTTTGAACCTTTTCTTCGTCGGGCAATTGAAGGCGATGCCGCCGATCCTTCGTTCCGATGCCGGGACGAACACAGTGATACGGCCGCTGGCCTATTGCCAGGAGAGCGAGATCGCAAAGTATGCCGAAGAGCGGCAGTTCCCGATCATTCCCTGCAACCTCTGCGGCTCACAGCCGAACCTGAAACGCGCGCGTGTGAAGCGGCTCGTGAGTGAGCTTGCTAACGAGATACCGAGTCTGCGATCGTCGATCATCACCGCATTGACGAACGTTACCGGGTCACACCTCCTCGACACCGAGCTTTACGATTTTCGTAACTTCGAACCACTTGTGAAGAAGATCCCTGCTGGTCACGGGAGCGTTGAGAAAGAACTCGACGCCGTGTTTGATCACAGCGAGCCCGCCTTCTCGCCGGCCTTCGCGTCGAGCGCGGTGTTGTCTCAGATCGAACGAAGCTAGACTCACCATTCCCCTCTTTGTTAATCCGTCCAGATTGCACGTCTTCGAAAGAACGGGCGCTGTCCCCGATACCGCAGGAATTCTCGAGATCAACACCCGAGTGCTTTCCGCCCGCACTTGCTTGCGGAGTACAATGCGGCGTATGCAGATCCTCGAGGATGGAGGCTACGCGATCGAAGGTCCGGTCGAGCTACCTGGTGAAGGTACAACCGAGTTCATCTTCGCTCACGGCTGGCTGCTGGAAGTTATGGAAAATCACGCGGGTGAGTTCCATTTCATTAGCGATGGGCGTGCCCTACGACCGACTTCAAAACGATTCGGCGTTTACTATCCGCCGTTTACGTTTGTGCGGATCTTCGCACGTGACCTCCAAGGGTCGACAACAGGAGTTGGAAGCAAGACGGCGATCGACGGCCTTCCTCAAGAGCCGTGTATGTTCGAGACTGATTTTCAAGATTCATTTCTGGAAACTGCGCAGGCGCTAGAGATAATCGCCTCCGCGAGACATCTGCGATCGATAGCCGTCGCGCCCAATGCGTCCCGCCTTTCCGTAAACACAAAGCGCCTCATCGATGAGAATTATCTCGTCCATCCCTCGATCGCCCGAGTGGCTGAGAGATTGAAGGTTTCGCACGAGCATCTTTCGCGGCAATTCAAGCGCGACTTCGGGCTTAGTCCGAGTGCCTATCTGCACAAGCTCAGAGTAGCCGATGCAACGTTTCGACTTTCGTTAGGCGAGGAGATCATCGAGATCTCTGAGGACGTGGGCTATAACGACCTCAGCCGATTCTACAAACAGTTCCGCAAGGCAACGCGCACATCACCGGCCGCGTGTCGAAAACAGGTATCGAACTAATATCAAAAAACGCCAAGACGCCAGGGTTAGTAAATGGTAAATAGTAAATAGTGAATCGTGAATCGTACGAGATCACGGTTTGCAGAGCCCTTTGGTACCATGCGCTCGTTTTCGATGACAACTATTTACGATTAACAATTCACCATTTACTAGTATGAGAAAAGTAACATTCGGCTGTGCGAACAGCCTCGATAATTTTATTGCCCGACCGGACGGGGCCGTCGATTGGCTCCTGTGGAGCGATGAAACGGCCGCGGTCATGAAAGACTACTGGCCGAAGATCGATACGCTTGTCATGGGTCGAAAAACGTGGGACGTTGCCCAGCAGAATGCGCCCAAGTCCAAGGCTGAAAAGAAGAAGGCAAAGGAGCTATATGGTGACCTGAAGACTTATGTGTTTTCACGCCACCTCGAAGCGGGCGAGCAGGATGGGGCCGTCATCATGAACAGCGACCCGGCGGAGTTCGTCGCTGAGCTAAAGCGGCAGGACGGCAAGGAGATCTGCATCATGGGCGGCGGCGAGCTCGCACGTGATCTTCTCGAGGCGGGTGTCATCGACGAGATCGGCTTCAACATCCATCCGGTACTTCTTGGCTCGGGCATTCCGCTGTTTCATCCGATGAAGTCACAGGTCAACCTGGAGCTGATCGAATGCCGCGAGTTCAAGAACGGATGCGTTTACGTTTTGTATCGCGTGAAGAAATAAATCTATTCAGTTGATAGTTGCAAGTTTCAAGTGGATAGTTGTTTTCAACTATTCACTTGTAACTGATCACTATCCACTGAAGAATCGATCGCAGCCGCCAAACCCATTAACAAAAAGAAAACCATCGCAACCTCTTGATCGCCGAGGTTGTAATGCACGAGGCCACTGACGAAAAAACCGATCATTCCGCCGAGACAGCCGAGGATGATTCCTTTCGAGTATGGATCTGTTGTGCGTGTGATCGTCCTCCACAGACTCCGAGCATAGATGGCGAGGACGGCGAGCCATAACAGCAGTGCCGGAAGACCCCGCTCGACGACGAGATTCAGCGGCGTCGAGTGGAAGTGCCCCATGTTGAGGCGCCCGTCATCGAACAGGTGCCATTCGCCCGCGTAACGTTTTATCGAGTCCATCCCGACGCCGAGCACAAAATTTCTAGGTGAGCCGGTCCACAGATCAAAGCCCTCGCGCCAAACCGTTTGTCGCCAGCGGATCGAATCGTCGTTCGTATCAAAGAATCCGACCTGTCTGCTCTGTTGAAGAAACAACAGCCCGGCGATCGCGATCGGCAGACCGACAACGGCTGCGGCGAGGATCCATTTTCGACCGAGGCCAATGAGAATGATCACCGCTGCTGAGATGAGAAACGCGAGCTGCGATGCGCGTGTCACAGTCAGCAGCAGCGCAAATGACATGAGACCGAGCGAGATGAGAATGGCGGCGAGGAGGAAGGCGGGGACACGCGGACGCGGAAAGGCTTGGCCGCCTTGAGGCCCGAAGCCGGTGGATACGATCGCAACGAAGAGGCCGAAGAGAACAGACAGTATCAACTGCAGCACTTCGGCATAGGTCGTGTAGTGACCATAAAAACCACTCGAGCGCCAGTTTCTACTTTTCTTCCAGGTCGCGAATCCGAGCTGATCGGAAGCCGCCGTTCCCGCGAGCAGGTCCGATCGTAGGACCTCGACCGTATATTCGAAATCGGGCCGATAGAATTTTATGCGCGTTACATCGGCCGCCTGGACCGCACGCAAAACATCGTCCGGTGTGTGGAGTTTTACACCGTTCGCTTCGAGCAGTGTGTCGCCCTCGATCAGCTTGGCCTTCGCCAGGGGACTATTCGGGGCTAATCCATGTATCTCTACGCCCCGGCCGAACAACCTCTGCACGGGCATCCAGAGAACGTTGACCATGCACGAGCCGATCAATAACAGGGCGACGACGTGGGCGGCGCGTTTGTTCCGGACGTTGCAGGCAACAAAGTAGAAGATCAGAAAGACAGCCGCGCCGCGAAGCTTATTCAGCGAGATGTCGGGTGCGTACGACGCGAGCGACGTGATCGCGCTCCAGATAAAGAATGCCCACAGAGCGAAGTCCAGCGCCTGCCGTCCGCGCGTCTTCGGACGGGCTTCTCCCGCTCGCCTGCGCAGCACGACGCTGATAAGCCAGACGAACATTCCCGTAAGCCAGGCGATCTGCGTCGCCGCTATCGAATGCGGCGCGGCCGCGACCATCAACAGCAGAAAGACAAACGCGGCACGCTCCGCCCAAACGGCGAGAGCGCTGCCAGCGGTAATTCCTGCAAGCTGGTCGAGTCGTTCAAGGAATGTCTTCATCGGGAACGAGAGTTTCGAATGCGACATCTATCATCTATCATCTAGCACGTGGACGCTAACTCGCCGACTACAGCATCGACAGAAAAAACGGATCGCACTTTTAGAGCCGAGATCAGTCTCTACTACGACGTCTATATTCCGCCCGGGATCAAGACGCCGGCCCCTCTCTTGATCGCCGTCCACGGTTACGGAGCGCATAAGCGTTACATGATGCGTGAGGCAAAGGCGGTAGCGAACGATAAGTTCGTCATCGCGTCCGTGCAGGCACCGCACCAGCATTTTCGGCAGACCGAGGACGGCTACCGGATAGGCTTCGGATGGCTGACCGAGCACAAACCCGAAGAGTACATCCAGCTCCATCATCGATTTCTTCTGCATGTCATCGACGAGCTTGCGGCCGAACGCGTGATCGATGCCCGCAGTGTTTTTCTATACGGATTCTCTCAAGCTTGCGCGCTCAACTTTCGGTTCGCGTTCACCTATCCGGATGCGGTTAGCGGCGTGATCGGGGTATGCGGAGGCGTGCCGGGCGATCTGGAGACCAACCCGGTCTATCAACCGCTCACCGCGCCCACACTCTATCTCCACGGCGACGACGACGAATTCTACACGCAGGAAAAGTTCGCGGATTTTGTCGAGAAGCTAAGCAGCAGATTGCCAAACTTCGCATCAAAGCAGTACCAAGCGAAGCACGAGATCACTGAAGAGATGCGTGCAGATATTAGAGCTTTTCTAGAAGAGTGCGCGATGAAACAGGGTATTGAGCACTGACGTGAGCAGCCGCTCTATCGCACCCTGACGTTCCTGATCTCGACCCTTCCTTCCAATGACGTGGGCAGGATCGCCCGAGGGACTTCGTCACCTGCGTCATTCCTCGTCACCTCGACGCGAATATCCGAAGCACGAAGATTCTCAAACACCGAGCGCCCCCCAAACATTGTCACGATCGCGCGACGCCCCGTTTCGTCATTTACCGCAACCGAGTAAACACGCTCGATCCGTTTCTCGCCGATGCGAAACGTCACATCAACCACCGATTCAGAAACGACCACAGCTTTCGGATTCGAAAGCAACACAGGCACCTGCCGCGCCGTGAAATCCGCATCGCGATCCGACAAGTCGATCGTTTGGGTTGTAACCGATTCGAGGGCTCGAATAAAACCGGCCGGTCCGCGGACGCGCACTCTCGCGGGCGTGACTGCCTCGGTGTAGATCTCAAAGCCCTCGGCGACCGAGCCCGTTAGCGCCGCTTTAACCGGCACATCCTTTTCCTCGACCGCCTCGATGCGGACCGGGAAGCTGCGAGGCTGGATCTCGTCGAGCTTGATCCCGGTCGGCAGCGAAACCGCGACGTTCTCGGGAAGAAGGTTGATGATCTTATCGCCGGGCGGAACGTCGGAAATGTCTACTGAAACGATCAGGTCGTTCTTGTTTATCTGCGCGAGCTTGCGGCTGTCGCCGGTGACGACCAGGTCGACTTCTTCAGGTATCGCATTGGTCACCTCGATGTTATTGGGAAAGCGAAGGCTCAGCGGGATCGATGTCAGCCGCTGCGTGGTCGGCCTACTAAGACCGGTCACCCCGAACCAAAGCGCCAACGTGATCGCGAGCGCAACCAGCTTCATCGCCCAGTCTTCAAGAAAGACCTTACGAACGATCAGCTTGAGAAATAGTAATGTCGAGTTGCCTTCCATCCTTCTTTAGTTCGTCT
>CAMLKY010000003.1 GCA_946480545.1 uncultured Acidobacteriota bacterium | reverse complement strand
ATGTAGTCGGTGATGTTCTTTAATTTCCATTCACCGCCCTTCCACACCGGACCGAAGTTCGCGGATTCGACTTTCGGATCGTATCCGTCGTCGGCGGGGACCTTGAGGTCTTCGAACTTCACCGTCACCGGTGTGGCGAGCTTTGCCGATGCAGTTTCGCTGAGGATACGTACGCCGCCGTGGTAATGCGAGTACGCTCGGGCCGGCGTCCATGCGTCGTACGTCGAGTTGGTCGTGATGCCCTGATATCCGAGATCGCGCAGCGACTTTGCCATGTAATTGCCGAGCTCGGTGTAGCCTTCGACGATCTGCTTCGGGACGTTCGGTTCGACCGGCTGCATGTAGGGCGGCAGAAAGAGCCGCGATCCGTTGCGTCCCTGCTGATGGATGTCATGGACGATCTGCGGGTGCCAGACGTTATGGATCTTATCGACGGTGAGCTGCGTCTCGACCTGCGTGAACGCGTACCAGTCGCGGTTGTTATCGTGGCCGACATACTTGTGATAAAGCTCCGGCGGTTCGGTGCCTTCGAACTTCGTACCGAGCGTCTTGTCGTACCAGTTCTTTACGATGTCGACGCCGTCGGGGTTGAGGCTGGGGACGATGAGGATGATCGTGTTGTCGAGGATCTTCTTTACGTCCGCATGCTGCGACGACGCGAGCTGGTGCGCGATCAGCATGCTCGACAACGTCGAACCGACCTCGGTCGAGTGGATGCCGCAGGTGATGAGGACGATCGTCTTGCCTTGGGCGATGAGACGTTTGGCGGCGGCATCATTAGATTTGAAAGTCCGCGGATCGGCGAGCTTAGCGTTGATCTGTTTGTAGCGTTCAAGGTTCTTCAGGTTCTCAGGACTCGAGATCGTCGCATAGACAAACGGCGCGCCCATGGTCGATTTTCCGATCTCCTCGAACATCACCCGATCGCTCGCTGCGTCGAGCTTCTTAAAGTAGTCGACGATCGTCGCCCAGCTCGCGAGCGTGCGGTCATCGCCGGGTGTGAAGCCGATGACATCCTTTGGAGCAGGGATCTGGGCTGTCAGAGCCGAGGCCGTGAGGAGCAGTAAACCGCAGACACGCAGAGACGCTGAGAGGAAGTTCATGCAGTAAATAGTAAATAGTAAATCGTAAATAGTGAACTGGGATGTCTACGCAGCGGACGCGGTGAACCAACATCATCCGACCATTTACGATTCACGATTCACTATTGACACACTGTTGCCTTTTCCTTCATCCACATGTAAATTCCATTGCAGAACTTTCCCAGAACGAAGTGCATCATAAAAATGGCGGCCCAATCCCCCGGGCCGGCCGAGCATAAACACAACCTGGAGGCCTTGGCTTAGGATGAAGAATCCATTTCTCGAGAATTTCCGCCCGTACATTCCCGACACCACAAAATTGCGCGAGCTGACGCCGCTGCCCCTTATCGTCGGGACACTGCTCGGTATCGTCTTCGGCGCGTCGTCGCTCTATCTTGTTTTGAAGGTCGGGTTGACGGTCTCCGCTTCGATCCCGGTCGCGGTCATCTCCATCACACTGTTCCGCATTCTGTCGAAGCTCGGAGCACGTGATGCGACGATCCTCGAACACAACATCGTCCAGACGACGGGTTCGGCCGGCGAGTCGATCGCGTTTGGTATTGGCGTGACGATGCCGGCGATCCTGATACTTGGCTTCGATCTCGAGATCTGGCGGGTTACGCTTGTCGCTGTACTCGGTGGTCTGCTCGGCATCCTGATGATGATCCCGCTCCGACGCGCTCTCATCAAGGACCAGCACGGGATCCTCAAATATCCCGAGGGCACCGCGTGTGCTCAGGTCCTGATGGCGGGAGCTTCAAGGGAATCTCGTGAAGCCTCGATCGATTCTCACAAAGCACATAGCGATTCTGCGGCGATGCAGGGCGGCAAGATCATCTCGATCGGTTTTGGTATGGGCTTCCTGTTCAACTCGATCATGCAGGTGCTGAAGGGTTGGAAGGAAGTGCCGACGAAAGTTTTCGGACGGCCATTCGAAGGCGGTTCGATCTCGCTCGAGAACAACCCGGCGCTGCTCGGCGTCGGTTACATCATCGGCCCACGTATCGCGGGGATCATGTTTGCCGGCGGTGCGTTGTCGTATCTTGTTCTGATCCCGATGATCAAGTATTTCGGGTCCGGGCTTCTTGATCCGCTCGCGCCGGCGACGATCCCGATCTCTGAAATGGGCATTCAGGGAAAGAACAGCATCCAGGGCGACTACATTCTTTACATCGGTGCCGGTGCGGTCGCGGCCGGCGGTATCATCAGCCTTTTCCGATCTCTGCCGGTCATTCTTCACGGGATCAAAGGCGGTATCGCCGACTTTCGGAGCGGCGGTAAAGATGACGCTGACGGCGTAGCGCTTCCGCGGACCGATCGTGATCTCTCGATGAAATGGGTCGTCGGGGGGATCCTTTTCCTGATCATAGTCATCACGTTCGTGCCGGCGTTGAAGATGAACATCCTCGGCGCGATCCTGATCATCGTCTTCGGATTTTTGTTCGTGACGGTTTCTTCCAGGCTCACCGGTGAGATCGGCTCGTCGTCTAACCCGATCTCCGGCATGACCGTGGCGACGCTGCTGCTGACATGTCTCGTATTCCTGATCGTCGGATGGACCGCTCCTGATCCGTACTTCGTAACTGCGCTGTCGGTCGGCGGCATAGTTTGTATCGCGGCTTCGAATGGCGGTACGACGTCGCAGGATCTGAAGACCGGATTCTGGGTCGGCGGTACACCGCGCAACCAGCAGATCGCGATCCTTATCGGTGCACTCGCGTCGGCACTTGTGCTCGGCCCGATCTTGATCCAATTGAACAAGGCAGCCACTGTCTATCAACCGGTCGCGGCGACAGCGTTCGCGTCGGACTTTCGCGTCCCCGAGCAGGAGCTTGTTCGCGATGGCGATCAACTGAAGGGTGAGCAGGTCGTCGATCAGGTACCCTCGGACACGATGACGTATCGCATCTGGCATAACACGGATATATCGCGTGGCGAGGCTGGTCGATATCTTGTAGACATGCAGGGCAGACCGGCGTACCTCGTCGATCCAGGGATCAACGGCGTCGTCGAAACGCGACCGGACGGGACGAGTGTAACGAAGTATGCGGCTCCGAAGGCGACGCTGATGAGTTACATCATCAAGGGAATATTGAGTCAGGAGCTGCCGTGGGCGCTTGTGTTGCTGGGCGTGATGATCGCGATCACGCTCGAGCTTGCAGGCATTCCTTCGCTTGCGTTCGCCGTCGGGCTCTATTTGCCGATAGCGGTTTCGGCACCGATCTTCGTCGGCGGCGTGGTCAGATGGGGCGTGGATAAGGTCCTGTTTCGCCGCTTCCGCGATCGGAACATGACCGAAGAGGAAAAGATCGCCGAGACCGACAAGAGTCCCGGCGTCCTGCTCGCATCCGGTTATATCGCGGGTGGTGCGTTGGCGGGTATCCTGGTCGCATTTTCGGCCGAGTTCCTCAGCGACACGGTGAAGAACTTCGAGGAAATGTCTGAACACGGCAACCCGTTCTTTACCTCGGATATTCTCGGTCTCGTGCCGTTTGCTGTCATGGCGGGCGTGCTCTACTTCGTGGGCCGGGGTATGTTGTTCGGCGGTAACGATCATGCAGTGACGGAACCGGCGGCCGCAACGGAGGTTCGCGAGGGCGATCTGTAGCTTTTAACGCCGGGATCGCGCGGGCCGTCGAGGAGAATAGACTCGCTACTCTGCGGTCTCGGTCTTGAAAAAAAAATCGTTACAGTTTTGGTGAGGACACGCTATACTCCTAATTGCGTGTCCTTTCCTTTTCAGGGCCGCTTACTCCGTCGGACAATCTTCACAATTTAACTTTACGCTTCCGGAGACCTACTCGATGCGGACAGCCTTTCTCAGACTCGGACTTTCGATTCTTATTCTCTCTTTTGCGCTTATCATCAGCGGCGGATGTTCTGCTTCTGCGTCGAAGATCGATAACCCCGCGATCGCCGTCTCGGAAAAACCGGCCGGGGCGTTCCGCGGCGCGACAATCGAGATCAAACCAAACTCGCCGGCGGATACCGTTCGCGCTTTCTATACCGCCCTGCGTGAAAAGAAATTCCGCGAGGCGATCTTTCTTACAAACCTCCGGCCGGCGATCGAAGGTTTGACCGACATCGAGCTCAAGGAATTCCAGGTCGACTTTGAGTCGATCGCGAAACATGTCCCGGCCGAGATAGAGATCAACGGCGAGATCGTCTCGGGGAATGACGCCACGGTTACCGCGAAACTCCCGAACGAGGACCTCGATAAGTTCGAGATCCAGGAGATCAGACTTCGCAAGGACGGCAACGTTTGGGTCATTCTGACCGTTGATGAATCGGCGGAAAAAAAGGTCCGGCAGGAAGGTAAGAACTATTTCCCGTCACTGAAGATCGAAACGCACGAGGACGAAGCACGTGAAATGTTAGACCGCGTTGCCAAGGCACAGATGGCATTTGCCGCGACGAACCAGGGAAATTACGGAGACATGGAGGCATTGATCGCGGCTGGTTTCCTACCCGCCGACGTCCGATCGAGCACGTCTACCGGATACCATTACACCGTCAACATTACGCCCGACAGGAAGGGGTATTCGGCGGCGGCGGTGCCGGCAGTCTACGGTAAGACCGGTCGGCTGTCTTTTGCGGTCAAGCTTGACGGGAAAGGCCAGCCGCACCTCACGAGCCGGGATGATGGTGCGAAGAAAACAAAATGATGGAACGACAGGGGAATTAGCCTTTTTCTTTTATACGGAATCAGCTTCCGTGCTTGTCTCACCAAACCCGTTGTTCTCTCCGACCCAAGGTACAAACCGATGTTAAGAGAATTGGCTTCAAGATTCAGCCTTACGCTAATCGAACGACGTGCTTCGGTCCGCAAGAAATTTCAGGTTCCCGTCAAGGTTTGCTTCGCCCCCGAGAAAAATCCGATGAATCTCACGGTCTCCTGTGAGGAGGCGTTTCTTTCGGGTGAGACTGTCGACCTCAGCGAGTCAGGAATCGCGTTCGTCGTCTCGTCTATACGGATCAAGGAAAAATACCTCGTAGGTCAGGAACGAGTCCTGAACGTCGAGCTCGATCTCGCCGGCAAGAAGGTCCGGATGCAGGTCCTCGGCAAGCGCTACGAGCGTGTCGGCATACACGCATCGACCGAGCGGTACCTTGTTGGTGCGGCGATCCACGAGATCAGTGCAGAAGACCGGCAGAAGTACGAGTACTTCATGAGAAACGGCAAGAAGCTTCTAAAAGGCGCCGGCGTACCAGCCCTCGAGATGGGCGTCATAGACTAGAGGCCGCAGAGATCCGACCTGTACGCGTGGGTGCGAGACAGGCAGGAACCCAGTGCCTTCAGGGTGGGTGTAAAGAATTTTAGGCCCGCGAAATACGCGAAAGGACGCGAAAGAAGCGATTCTTTTTCGCGTCCTTTTTCGCGTATTGCGCCGCCACTCTTCGGCCTTCAATCTTCCATCGGATCGGGTTTCTGCCTCGTTATGCTAATTTGGAATCATGCCAAATGAGGTAGGGATCGGGATCATTGGGACGGGGTTTGCGCGGCGTGTGCAGATTCCTGCATTTCTTGCTTGCGAAAATGTGCGCATCGTTTCGGTCGCTAGCGGTACGATCGAGAATGCACAGGCAACGGCCGCCGAGTTTGGCGTCGAGCATTTCACCGGCGACTGGCGGGAGACGATCTTTCGCTCTGACGTACATCTCGTGTGTATTACGACACCGCCGATACTTCATCGGGAAATGGTGCTCGCCGCTATAGAGAACGGCAAGCATATTCTCTGCGAAAAACCTATGGCCATGACGGTCGACGAGGCGCGGGAGATGACCGATGCCGCAAGGAAAGCGGGTGTGCTCGCTCTTATCGATCATGAGCTGCGATTTCAGCCCGGGCGACTTCATGCGTACAAGATGCTGCGCGAGGGTGAGATCGGAAGGATCAGGCACGTGAAGTATCATTTCCAGGCTCCGCATCGAGGGGACCCGGAGGGAGAATGGAATTGGTGGTCGGACGAATCGCAAGGTGGCGGCGCCCTCGGAGCTATCGCCTCACATGTCATCGACTCTTTCAACTGGTTCCTCGGCGCTGATGTCTCGAGTGTTTTCTGTCAGCTTCAGACACACATCAAAGAGCGGGCAGACAGCTCCGGCCACCGGCGTCCCGTTACAAGTGACGACGAGTCGCTCCTCATTCTTCGATTCGCCGACAGCGATCTCACGACCGACGCGACCGGCATTGTTTCGATTTCGATGACCGAGTATCCGGACTACAAGAACCGGATAGAGCTGTACGGTACCGACGGCACGATAGTCGTCGAGCATCGCGGTGAGGTGTATCTGGCCAAATATCAAAACGAATGGCAGGAGATCGACGTGCCGATGGGGAGCCCGATACCCGGGGTGGCCGACACAGGTTTTTCACGAGGCTTTATGGAGATGGCTCCCCGCGTTGTCAAAGCACTGTTAGCAGGCGAGACGGTGATCGAGAACGCCGCTACTTTCGAAGATGGATTGAAGGTTCAAAGAGTGTTGGACGCCGCACGCGAATCACATCGGAGCGGTCGGTCGGTCCGGATCGGCACCGCCATTGGAACCACATAAATCTGCTAGCGGGCGGTCCGGTTCCTTATCTTAAGATGTGAGTGGTTTCCCCGCGTTGGCATCCCATGCGTCAGCAGGACTTGAGACTGTCCTGAGCTTGTCACTACCCGGCGGACATTTCGACGAACCCGAGGACTTAAGACTTCACGTGCCCAAGCGAACCTTGCTCAGCTTAGCAGTGTAGATCGCGTCGAGCCCGCACAACACGAAGGGCCGTCTTAATTCGCGACGGCCCAGTATTTCTGATTCCCCCAGGTTGGCTTACAGATTGATCTTCTTGTTCTCGCCGTAGTCTGCTTCCTGTCCGGTTGCGATCGCCTTTACCATGCCAAAGAGCTGAACGATCTTGCTTGACGGAGCGTCCCAGTACTCGGCTTGCTCGACTGGGATCTTTAGGAGCGAGAGCGTCGGATCATCGATCCCCTCCGGAAACCATGCTTTAAGAACCGGACTCCAAAGCTCCTCGATCTTCGCACGATCTTTCACAACTTCAGCTCGTCCTGAAAGCGACAGGTAGACGTTTTCGTCCGGGTTTGAGTACGCGACATTCACGCGATTGTCTTTCTCGATCTCGCTTATCTTATGCGTGTTGTCACTTGTAAAGAACCAGAGCTCGCCGTCAAACTCAAATTCCTGCGTTGACATCGGCCTGCTCCGTAAATGTCCGCCATCGACAGTTGTAAGCATGCAGAAGTCGATCCCGTGTGTTAATTCTCGTATCTTCTCGATTGATTCCTCTCTATTCATCGCCGTCTTTCTCCAATGTCCTGTTTTGAAACTTACGGCTATGAACGAGCAAGTTTTATTCCCGCTGAGTTTTCAGCGGTGTTTGAGAAGGAATGCCCGGATGTCTTCGCGCATTTCCGGTGTCACCGTGTGCCCGACGCCAGGATAGAGCTTGAATTCGGCATTCAGACCAGCCTCGCGATAAAGTGATCGCACGGTTTCCCATCTTTCGACCGGTGTTTTCCCAAACAGAGGAATGATCACCGCGCGGTCTTCGTCATCGTACGAATCTCCAAAGACGACCGAATCGTTGTCGTCCTTATCGCCGACAAAAACGAACAGGGGCACCTTGCGGAGGCTCTCGATGTCAAATCGCTCGCCGGCGACGCTACGAATATCGGCAACGCCTATCGGGTAACGCAGCTGCTGACTCTTGTAAGCCGCGACCGGCGCGATCGGCCACCCGCCGGGTGATCCGATCGCGGCTGCTTTGACCCGGTCGGGATGCAGAAAGGTAAATCGATTGACGAACATTCCCTGCGCGGAAAAACCGTTGAGGAGGACTCGTTTATCGAGCTTGACCTTTCGTTTCGACAACAATTTTCGTGCGTGGTCGATCATTGCGACGAGCTGGAGATCGAGCCGACGATACTCCTTTTTGTCTGTGACCATCGAGTCGCGATCGAGTGCCTGGGTGTAGATCTTCCAGTCTGTTTCAGGACGCGGGAAGACCGGCATCAGGACCGCAACCTGCAAAGCCGAGGCGACAGCCGGCACCGACGCCATGCGTTTCTTTACATCGGCTTCGTGAACGCCGAAGTCATCGGCGATCTTCCCGGTATTGTTTGGAAGAACCAGGATCGTATGCTTTCGCTTTCTCGCTTCCGCCGATTGAAGCTCAGCGGGTAGATAGAGATAGTACGGGTAAGTGAAGCCGTGTGAAGCCGAGGGAGCGATGCGTTCCGAATACGCTCCGGTACCGGCTGTGGTTTGCGCGGCCGCATCCGCCCAAAGAAGACACGATCCAACGATCAAGCCATGAAGTATTCTTCGCATAGGCACTTTCAAGAACGCCGTTTTCCCGGATTTGTTCCCGGTTTTAGGACGTGTGATCGTGCACTATCCGCCATCCATCGCTGAACTTTCGAAAGATGAGCGTGAATTTGCCTTTTGGATTGTCACTCGCGCGAGTCAGAGCCCAGCTCCCCAGCACCACAGCCGCGTCCGGCGAGATCAGGTCGATCTGAACGTCACTGAACTTCAACGTTCCCATCTTCTCGCGCGAGTTATAGCTCTTCTTGTACCGCTCGAGTGTCGGCTGCCAACCGCGGGTAACAGTGTCACCCGATGCAAAGACCAGCTTTTCCGAATTCCAGTAACCGCGCATGTACCCCTCGACATCACCGCGGTTCCATGCGGCGGCCTGGGCATTCATGACATCGAGAATATCGCGCTCGATCTTTGCCTTCTCCTGGGACGACTGCGAAAACACGGAGACGGACGCCACAAGAACGAGCAGGGTCAAAACGATCAGCTTCATGCCCCGAAGATAACCAATCTGGCAATGAAATGTCCACGAGGGCGGCCGTGGTGGCCCGGCCGCCCGTCGTCTACTGTTGTGTGCCGGCGGAAGTCCGTTGCTTGTCGGTAAGTGAGACTCCCATTTTCTCGAGCGTTACCTGGTTGAGGGTTCCGGTAACTTTCAGCCCGTTAGCCTCCTGGTATTTCCGAAGACCCTCGCGCGTCGGATCATCGAGCTTTCCGGTTTCCTCGCCTGAGTACATCCCGCCCGCTTTGAGCAGCTTTTGTGCTTCGGCGACCTGCTCTTTTGTCGCGCGGAAAACAGCCCGTTTACCCGACGAATCTTCACGTTCGCCGGAAGAGCGTTCCTCAGACGATGTTGATACGGGGATCGCTTTTTGTTTGTCCGTGAGAGCTATTCCCATTTTTTCCAGGGTCGCTCTATTCAGGGTGCCCGTCGCGCGAAGACCATTATCTTTCTGATAGTTCTTCAGAGCCTCCCGGGTTGCTGCGTCGAGTTTGCCGCTGGTGTCACCAGTATAGAGCCCCTTGTTCTTGAGCAGGGATTGCGCAGCCGTCACCTGATCTTTATTCGCCCGGAAGACGGGTCCACGGCTGCGCGGCTGCGATCCCGCTGCGCGGGTAGTCGAGGCACTTGAGGAATTCTGTGCAAGAACGGCGACAGAAAACAGAGAGACGAACAGGAGAATGTGGAGAGATTTCATCGTTGTTTCCTCTTATGTAGTTGATTTTCTGAATAAGCAAAGCAGGGAGAATGTGGAAAGCATGCCAATCCTCAACTGAACATCGAGTGCTTTGCAGGTTGAAAAGTATCCGATGATTTCGGCAACCTGTCCAATGAATTATTCGTAAGGATTCTTAAGAGATGTCAATCGAAAGCGCAATCGAAAAAAGGATCAAAGAAGCCATCGCCCGAGGCGAGTTCGATGACTTGCCGGGTGCGGGAAAGCCGATCGATCTTTCCGCATATTTCAATACGCCTGAAGACCTTCGAATGGCATTCTCGATACTGAAATCGAACGACTTTGTTCCGGAAGAGGTTGAGATCTTCAACGAGATAGCGGACCTCACCGAGCAGCTAAAAACCGCTGAGGAACCGAAGCGAGCGGCCCTTACCGCCCGGATAAACGAACGAAAGCTCGCACTGCGGTTGCGTCTCGACAGCCGTCGGAAATGACGTGCGGGTCATCGCCGTTCGAGCCCGTCAACGAAAATTACCTTGTCGTGAAATAGAATTCGATAGAGCTGGTCTGCAAGTTTCGCATCTTCAACTTTCAAGACCCGATATTGGCTTAGTGCCCCTTCCTTGTTTCCATTTGCTAATTGGGCGACCGCGAGGTTGAAGCGGAGCTCTCCCGAGCCGGGATCGGCTTCGACACCTTTCTTGAACATCGTAACCGCATCGAATGATTCGACGCGCCCTACCGGCGCAGAAACCAATCTAAACCGTAACGCCGAGACCGTCTGACCTCTCCTGTACCTAAAACATGCTCATCAGGCGGCTTTTCGAGCGGGTCGAAGTTGTTGAATGAATACTCATTCAGTTATACTTTCGGATATAGAACCCGGGGTTTTAATCAAGAATATGAATATTTCAAAGGCAGCCGTCCTCGGTGCGGGTACGATGGGGGCCGGCATCGCCGCTCATCTCGCAAACGCAGGAATTCCGACGTTGCTTCTCGATATTGCTCCGCGCGAGGTTACGCCTGAAGAGGAGAAAAAGGGGCTCACCCTTGAATCCCCGCAGGTGAGAAATCGCCTGGTGGCATCGTTGTTCGAAGCCGCGAAGAAACTACGCCCGGCGCCGTTCATGCTCGCCGACAACGCTAAGCTGATCTCGCTCGGCAACTTCAGCGACGATATGGCGAAGCTCAAAGATTGTGATCTTGTTATCGAAGCGGTTGTCGAGAATCTCGAGATCAAGCACAAGGTCTTCGCCGAGGTTGAAAAGAACCGCAAGCCGGGATCGATCATTGCGACGAACACAAGCGGCATCCCGATCAAATCGATCGCCGAGCCTTTCTCCGACGATTTCAAATCGCATTTCGTCGGTGTTCACTTCTTCAATCCGCCGCGGTACATGAAGCTTGTTGAGCTTATCCCGACCGAGTGGACCGATGGCGAGATGGCGTGCAAGGTTTCGGGTTTCCTGAACCAACGTCTCGGAAAAGGCGTGGTGCCGGCGAAGGACCGTCCGAACTTTATCGCGAATCGTGTCGGCACATTTGGAATGATGGCCACCGTGCACGAGATGCTCGCGATGGGCTTCACACCGACCGAGATCGATCAGATGACCGGTAAGGCGATCGGCCATGCGTCGTCCGCTACGTTCCGTACTTCTGACTTGGTTGGTCTGGATGTGTTGGTGCATGTAAACAAGAATCTCTATCCCGCGATTCCCGACGACGAAGACCGAGAAGCCTTCCAGATCCCGGACGTCATCAGCCAGATGCTCGAACGCAAGCTTCTGGGTGATAAGACGGGCGGCGGATTCTATAAGAAATCAAAGGACGCGGATGGAAATCGCGTCATTCTCGAGCTCGATCTGAACACGTTCGAGTACAAGCCGCAGGAGAAAACGAAGTTTCCATCTATAGAAGCGGCGAAGGGGATAGACGATCTCCCGAAGCGTGTGAAGACGCTCGTCTGGGGCGATGACCGCGTCGGGGAATTTCTCTGGAAGACTTCGTCACGTATTTCGCGCTACGCGGCGAACCGTATTCCTGAGATCGCGGACACGATCGTCGAGGTTGATAACGCGCTGAAGTGGGGGTTCGGTTGGGAGATCGGTGTGTTCGAGGCCTGGGATGCCATCGGCGTACGTGAATCCGTCGAGCGGATGCGGAGCGAAGGACAACCGATACCCGCGAACGTCGAGCGGATGCTGGAGGCCGGTGCAGAGAATTTCTACAAGTCCGAGAATGGCGAGAAGTTCTACTACGATCTGGTCGGCGGCGAATACAAACCGATGCCGCAGCCGCCGGGCGTACTGCTGCTGAAATCGATCAAGGATCGCACGGGCGTGATCAAGACGAATCCGGGAGCGTCTCTTATCGACATCGGCGACGGGGTCGCGTGTCTCGAGTTCCATTCGAAGATGAACTCGATCGGCGGCGATACCGTCCAGATGATGAACTTCGCGATCGACGAGGTCGATAAGAATTTCATCGGCCTGGTCGTCGGGAACCAGGGAGGAAACTTTTCGGCGGGTGCGAATTTGATGATGCTCCTGCTCGCGGCGCAGGAAGAGGAGTGGGACGACATCAACATGATGGTAGCGGCGCTGCAGCGGACGATCATGCGGCTGCGTTACTCGGCGAAGCCGGTTGTGACGGCGCCGTACGGACTGACGCTGGGCGGTGGATGCGAGATCTCGATGCACGGAAATCGCGTCAGGGCAGCGGCTGAAACTTACATGGGTCAGGTCGAGGTTGGCGTCGGTCTTATCCCGGCTGGCTGCGGAACGAAGGAAATGACGATGCGTGCGATGGATGCTGCGGCGAATGTTCCCGATGCCGATCCGCTCGCCTTTCTGAAGAAAGTTTTCGAGCTTCTCGGAATGGGAAAAGTCGCGACATCGGCACAGGAAGCAAAGGCGTGGGGCTTCCTTCGCGACGTCGATTCGATCTCGATGAATGGCGACAGGCTTATCGCAGACGCGAAACAGGAAGTATTGAATCTGTCGGCGTCGGGCTTTGTCCCGCCGGTTGAGCGGACCGACATTCTCGTGCTCGGTGAATCGGCACAGGCGGCGATGAAGCTGGCCCTGCACATGATGAAACGGGGCGGGTACATTTCGGATCACGATGAGGTGATCGGGAAGAAGCTCGCAAACATCATGAGCGGCGGCGGCATGAACCACCCGGCACATGTGTCCGAGCAGTACCTGATCGACCTCGAACGCGAGGCGTTTCTATCGCTGTGCGGTGAGCGAAAGACTCAGGAGCGCATCGCCGCGATGTTGAAAACAGGGAAGCCGTTGAGGAACTAGTAAACGGTAAATCGTAATAGCGAATAGAGGGCGTGCGGCACCCAGCTCTCTTTAAAATGGATGGCGAGGCCTTTGTTAGTAGGTAGTAAGTATTTGAAGCTGAGTTTGTTTCGACGAAGTATTTACGATTTACAATTCACTATTCACTAAGCTTATGGACGAACGGATAACGCAGATAACGTCGGCGCTCAAGCAGGTTGCGGATGACACTCGGGCTTCGTTCGGCGGCCTCACACCCGAACAGCTCAATTGGAAGCCGCGGCCCGATGGCTGGAGCATCGGCCAGTGCTTCGAGCACATAATCAAAACGAACGAGCAGTTCTACGCTGAGTTCGACAAGCTCGCGAGCGGGAACAGGAAGAACACGTTTTTTCAGAATTATTCGCCGTTCACGGGGATGATGGGACGGTTTCTGATCCGGGCCGTGTCCGAGGATTCGAAGAAAGCGAAGGCCCCATCGAAGGACATCGTTCCGCCGAGCGACGTCAGCGGGGACATCGTCGACCGCTTCGCGTCGCACATCGACGAAGTAAATCGGAAGGTAGAAGCGTGTGCCGGAGCGGACCGAAAGAAAACCGTAGTCAGCTCGCCTTTCTTGTCCGTCTTCACTTACACACTCGACGACGCGTACACGGTTCTGGTCGAACACACGAAACGGCATTTTCGTCAGGCGAAACGTGTGACGGAGGCCGAGGGATTTCCCCGTTAGGAGTGCAAGCTTTAGCTTGTTACAGGCTAAAGCGTGCACTCCGAACGGCACAATATGAAACGCTGCACCTGGCCATCGAACGAACTTGCGATCCGCTACCACGATGAGGAGTGGGGCGTGCCGCTGCATGACGATAAGAAGCTCTTTGAATTCCTGATCCTCGAAGGTGCACAGGCCGGATTGAGCTGGGACACGATCCTTCGCAAACGTGAGAATTATCGCGAAGCGTTCGATGGATTCGATGTGAATAAGGTCGCACGATACACGGAGAAGAAGATCGAAAAGCTTCTCCAAAACGAAGGCATCGTTCGCAATCGTCTGAAACTCGCATCGGCCGTCGGGAACGCAAAGGCGTATCTAAAAGTGCAGAAAGAGTTCGGCTCGTTCGACGCGTACATCTGGTCATTCGTGAACTGCAAGCCGATCGACGGCAAGAGAAAGTCGAGCACCGATGTTCCGGCAAAGACGGATGTCTCGGATGCGATCTCAAAGGATCTGCGAAAGCGTGGATTCAATTTCGTCGGCTCGACGATCATGTACGCGTTCATGCAGGCGACCGGGATGGTGAATGATCATCTCGTGAGTTGTTTCAGGTATCGCGAGTGCGGATCTCTTCAGTGAATAGTTGCTAGTGACAAGTGGATAGTTTTTTCACTATCCACTTGCCACTATCAACTATTCACTGAAGAAAAGAAGCGTGATGTCAGTCGATATACCAGTCACCGCGGCGGTGCGGTTTCTGCGGGACAGAAAGGTAGATTTCGTTCCGCACTTGTACAAGTATGTGGAGAAAGGCGGGACGCAGGAGTCGGCTAAGCAGTTGTGTGTTGATGAGCATGCGGTAATCAAAACGTTGGTGTTTGAAACCGATTCGAAGACGCCGTTGATCATACTGATGCACGGCGACCGGGAAGTGTCGACGAAGAACCTGGCCCGATTTCTCGGCGTAAAGGCCGTGAAGCCGGTGACCTCGGATCGGGCATCTAAGTTAACGGGTTACTTGGTCGGCGGGACATCCCCGTTCGGCCTGCGGACGAGGATGCCGGTTTATGTCGAGAGCTCGATCTTTGATCTGGAGAAGATCTACCTCAACGGCGGGAAGCGTGGGTTTTTGGTGGAGATCGATCCGAAGGTTTTGGAAAAGTCGTTGGGTGCTGAAATGGTGAATGTGGCGGTGTGATTTGAGGTTGGTGACAAGAGCAAATCCCGCTCGGTCTAGCTCGTGGATTGTCGAAGGCAAGGCCGGCAGGCTTGATTCAGAAACGGAATGGTGGACATGTCTCCAGAAGCTGTAGGTGAGCGATTGGGTTTCGTCGATACGCTGTCCCAGTTGCATGTGGCGTTGACGAACCTGACCAAACCGGCGCACTGTACGGAGCTTGGGGACTCGACAAGGGTTGCGTTGCTGACCGACGAGTCGCCACAGCTCCAATGGGTTGCGGGTGACGGTGGGCCTTTGATCGTGATGGAACAAAGCCACTTAGGCGGGTGGGAAGGTAGCGATGCCCCATCTGATGGAAGGATAGTGGGAGCGCAAAGTCGATGGGGACTTGAGGTGGCGACTGACTACGACGCTGCTTGCGATGTTAACGAGCTCGCTGGTGTGATCGACGTTGCGGGGGGACAGGCATTTGTCCTTAGTACGGAGGGAAATATGGCGACGTGGATCCCTGGCATTAGTGGTTCTGTCGGCATGTTGATCGAGTGGGAGTCCGCTAACACAGCATATGAGCTCGTGGAGGCAGCAAAGGCGATGCTCCGTGAACCGAAATTCTCGCAAGCGGTCGAGTTTAGAATATCGTCGAGTCCGCTTGTATTGTTCGTCGCAGCCGAGCGTGGCCACGACAACGCATATCCGAGGCAGACGTTTGAATTAACAGCCGGCGGCTATCTGGTGCGGAGCGGTCGGAGTGTTTCGGATACGAGTTCAGTCGTTTGTCACATATTTGGACCAGACTCAAAAGAACTATGAAAGAAGCAGTAATAGTCTCAGCGGTGCG
>CAMLKY010000002.1 GCA_946480545.1 uncultured Acidobacteriota bacterium | reverse complement strand
TTTTTGGCAGGATGTTGAATCTACCAGAAACGGCAAATTGGGAATGCCGGTCGAGACAAAATCACAATACCTGCGCTTGTTGGAAGATACCCTGCGAACTGCCTCTCACATAAAGAACTGGGCGATCGCTCACGTTGAGAGCGGGTTTATCTCGACTCAGGACCTTGTCGAGGTCATCGGACGGATCCGTCGTGTCGAGACGATCTACACCAAAGACTTCTCAGAGCTTACCGGAACCAAGGCAGTGATCATTACCGCATAACGATTCCCTTAACTCGCCGGCGACTCGGCCGGCTCCACGGACGTGTCCCGAAACCCGAGCGAGAAATCCTCGCGGCCGTGACGAACAAACCACAGTATTCCGGCACCGGCCGATAGCATCCCCGAAATGACGGTCAGCACCTGCGGCGAGATGTAATACATCGCCTCGCTCGCCAGGTAGCTCGAGATCCCGAAAACGGTTAGCTCGGCCCCGCGCTCGAGTGTCGAGATCCGCCCGCGAATATAGTCCGGCAGGCTCCGCTGGAAGAGGGTTTCCTGGATCGCATATTCGACTCCGATCACGGCCCTCGACACGAAAGACAAAACGGTGAATAGGAGCAGCGTCGGCATCAGTCCGGCAAGCGAGAAGAGCACGCCGTGGATGATAAGGGTCAGGCCGATAAACAGGCTGTGGCGTCCGTTGAAGTCGAGCCAGACGGATGTCCGGTGCGCGATAAGCATTCCGAACGCGAGTCCGAAGCCGGCACTGGTCCAGAGCAAGGCGACGCCAATATCCGGGTTCCATCCTTCGACCATCGGAAAATAGATCCCGCCCATGCGTTCGAAGACGACATTTATCGCTCCGCCGCCGGTCGCCCAGATCATATTCATGAGAATGATCGTGAACGCGAACCGGTTGACCAGCGAGTAACTGAATCCCTCACGAAGCTCTGTGAAAAACGACGGCTTCTCGACCTTGCCCGACATACGCTCACCCGTCTCGGCGTCCCGAGTCGATTCCTCGGGGATCAGCCAGATCGTGAATGCCGACACCAGGAACGATGCCGCGTTGATGATGAACGCCGCTTCATATCCGAATATCGCCGCCGCCCAGCCACCCAATGCCGAGCCGATCGCCATCAGGAGAAAACGCGACGAGAACATCAACGCGGTTCCGGCGAGGAGGCCCTCTTTACCTGTCAGATTCGGTGTCGCCGCGTTCTTTGCTCCGTCAAAGAACGCACCGAACCCGGAAAGCAGCATCGTCGCAACGTACGCGATCCAGAGGTCGTTCGCGTCGTGGACGAGCAGAAACATCAGGGCGACAGCGACCCGTGCGAGATCGGTGATCAGCATCACCTGCCGTCTCGAAAAGCGGTCCACGAACGTCCCTGCTATTGGTGATGCAATGGCAAACGGAACGAGGCGGCAAACAAAAAAGATCCCGGCGGCCGTCGGCGATGTTTCGCTCACGACCCGCACGAGTCCAAGTCCTGCAATGAAATTGAACCAGTTCCCGAGTTCGGAGATCACCTGTCCCGCCAGAAGGTTGCGGAAGTTGCGATTGCCGCGTATGAGTTGTCCGTAAGTAAGTGACTCCACAGCTCAACCGGGAATGTGAAGTATGAGGTAACAGAGCCTAAGATGCGAGTCCGCCAATAGCAGTAGCTAACACCTAATACCCAACTGTTTAAGTAAATTTTGGCGATTAGCTGCTAGCCAGTTCCTGACCCCGCCGCCAGCTACGAAATCGTCTGAGCGCGAGCGAGAATCCGGTCCAGACGAGGAAAGCTCCGCCGACGCATGCGATGAAGCCGATCATCTGACCGGCGATCCCACCCGTCTCTCCGGTATGTGTAAACCGGAACCACGATCGAAGCTGTCGTGCTGAGTTCTGTTCGCCGTACGGCTCCCATTTGGTAACTGCACCAGTCGCCGCATCTGTCGTGAGGGTCGACCTTCCGAAGATGTTCCAGTAGATTCCCTCGTCGATCGTAAACACCGCGGAGTTCTTATCGACCGGAAGTCGAAGCGAAACAGATTTCCATGTTGGCGACTGATTCTCGGCTGCGGCCCATGCCGGATCCAGGTCGGCTGGGAACTCGTAGGCCCGTTCGCCGTTGCCACCTTGCTGCGCCTGTTGCTGCTGTGGCGGAACGTCGTTTCCGGTGAGCGTATAAAGCAGGTTCGCCGCCCACTGATATGAGATCACTGTCGCGGTGAGCGTGAATATGATCAGGAAGATGGAGGTCCAGAATCCGATCGTGTTATGCCAGTTGAAATTTCGGGGCTTCCCCCGTAGTCCGCGCCTGAACCAGATGACGGGCTTTATCGAACTCCATCGGAGCCGACGCGGCATCCAGATGTAGATTCCCGATATAGCAAGGAAAAGGAACAACAGGTTCGCGGCCCCTGTGACGGTCTTCCCGACCGGCCGCCCGTCGCCGGAAAGAGCGACGTAGCGATGCCAGTTGCGCAGCTCTGTCATCAGGCTTCGAACCGACCTGTTCCCTTCGCCTGTAACCGCGCCTGTGTACGGATCGAGATACACCTGTCCCTCGCGACCGAGATTGAACGCCCACGCCGCACCCGGCTCATTCGTGATCGCCATGGCTGAAGGCTTTGCCGACGGGTACGCCTCGCGAAACTTTTCGATGACCTGCTGCGGTGCCAGCTTTACGGCGCCTTCAGAGGGGGTAACATATCTGACGTCGCGTTCGGAATACTCGATGATCTGGCGTTCGAACGACAGAAGGGCTCCGGTAACGCACATGATAAAGATAATGACGCCGGCGGTGAGGCCGGCGGTCAGATGCATCCAAAAAAGTACCTTTCGAAAAGTCTTCATACGCTAAAACAGCCTAAACATCGGCCCAGCGACGCAGCAGATTGTGATAAACGCCGGTTAGCTGGATAACCGACGGATGATCGGGCGCCTCGGACGCAAGTCTCTGTATCGAAGAGTCGAGATCGAATAACAAGGTCCGCTCCCCGTCGTCGCGGACCATACTCTGTATCCAGAAGAACGATGCTACCCGCGTTCCCTTTGTAACCGGTGTCACGTGATGAAGACTGCTAGCCGGGTACAGGATCATGCTGCCGGGCGAAAGCTTCACACGCTGCACGCCATAGTTGTCCTCGACTACCAGCTCGCCGCCTTCGTATTCTTCGGGCCCCGAGAAAAAAAGTGTTGCGGAGAGATCAGTCCGGACCCGGTGCTCGGTCCCCGTCACCTGCCGGATCGCATTATCGACGTGCGTCCCGAAATTCTGCCCGCCCGAATACCTGTTGAATAGCGGCGGAAAGATCTTGTGCGGAAGTGCGGCGGAAACAAAAAGCGGATTACGTTCGAGTGAGGCGAGTATCAAATCGCCAAGCTCGATGGCTACGGCATCCGTTTCAGCAAGCTGCATGTTGTTTTTTGCGAGCCTTGACTGGTGGCCGGCCGTCGCCGTTCCGTCGATCCATTGCGCAGCATCAAGTTGCCGGCGACAGTCGGCAACTTGATCGGGCGTCAAGACACTCGGGATCTGGATAAGCATTCGATCAGAAATTGAATCCCGAGCTGACGAGGACGACGCGGCCCGCCCCCGGCACTATGTGACCGCCGCCGATCCGATCGATGTAATACTTGTCCGCGATGTTGTTGACGTTCAGACGAAGATCGACGTGTTTGTTTACTCGAACCGACATCATCGCATCGGTCACCCAGTAGCTGTCGACGACGCGCGTGTTGATGTTGTTTCCGTAGCGACTGCCGACAAACCGCGGACCTCCGCCGAAAAAGAATCTGTCGAGCCGGTAGGTCATCCACAGGTTGAACGAATTACGCGGGGTGTTGCTAAGCTGTTTTCCCTGCTCGAAGATCTGGACATTATTGACGATCGTCGAAGCGTTCGACCGGACGATCTCACTGTTGAGAAACGTGTAGCCCGAGAATATCTGCCAGTTTTCATTGATGTTCCCGGTCGCGGAAAGCTCGATACCATCGATGCGGATGTCCCCGTCAAGCGTGAGATCACTGCTGTTGATCCCCGGCGTGCGGGCATCGGTCTTTTCGACGCGAAAAACGGCTCCACTTACGAGCACGCGGCCATCGATAAGGTCCCACTTCGTACCAGCCTCGAACGTTCGTGTCTTTTCGGGATCGAGCCGCACATCCACGGGCGAATAGAGTAGTCCTTCAAGCGAAGGGTTCGCCGACGTACCAAAGCTGGCGTACAGCGTTGCGATCTCGATGGGTTTGAAAACCACCGCGGCACGACCGCTCAGGATCCTGTCCGTCCGGTCCAGCGGCGAAAACACAAATGTGTTGGGAGTTGGACCGGCGATGACGTTGTTCCCCTCGACTGCGAAGTGATCCCAACGGATCCCGCCGACGAGCTGCCACTTATCACCGATCCGGATCGTGTCGAAGATGTAACCGGCGACCGATTGTGCAGTTGCGTCGGGCTCGAGCGGATTTATAAAGATCGGACCGGTATAGACATCACGCGGGTTCGGTGCGAGCAGCGTCGTCTGAGAATTAGGACCGGTGCGGAGCACGCGATGGTTTTTCTCGTAAGCGACACTGCCGCCCATGACGGCGGAATGGCGTAAGACACCCGTCGAGAATCGCGCTGTGACATCGGTCTGGTTGTCGAAAATATCGTCGCGAGCGATCCACGATCGGAGCTCGCGATTTATCTGGGTGGTGGCGGTATTCGCAAATCGGGGCGGAGTGGCGATCGAGTCGCGTCGCGAGTAGCCGTAGCGAAACTGGTTTCTGAGCGATACCCGATCGTTGAAGTCCCGCTCGAACCTGGCCGTGAATAGATCGGCGCGGAGCCGCTCCTTGTCCCGATCGAGAAATCCGTAGAACGTCGAGCGCGGAACCGGCGCGGGTCGATCACGATATTCGACCAATGCGTTATTCGTCGCGGGAACCCACGGGATACCGTAGTCAGATGTGTTGTCCTGGCCCAGATAAAAATAGCTGAAGGCGTAACGAGTCGTCGTGCCCATTCCGAACATGATCGACGGCGCGAATCCCCAGCGGCGGTTCTGGACCACTTCCCGGCCCGGAAAATCAGAGTCATGCCCCATGGCATTGAGTCGCAACGCGGTCGAGTCGTTGATCGGCAGATTGACATCTATCGTCCCGCGCTTCATCGCCGATGTCCCGCCCGTGAATTCACCGGAAACCGACGGCCGGAGGGTCGGAAGCTTGCTCACGAGATTGATCGTTCCGCCCGTCGATCCGCGTCCGGTAAAGGTCGAGCTCGGACCTTTCACAACTTCGACCTGCTCGAGATTGAACGGATCGCGCGATTGCGCTCCGAGGTCTCGAACGCCATCGACATAGATATCGTTACGAGCGCTAAAGCCGCGAATCGTGAGATTGTCGCCGGCCGGTGCCCCGCCCTCGCCTGCCGTGAGCGTTATTCCGGGGACGTTGTTCAAAACGTCGCGAAGGGTAGTCGCACCCTGTTGCTTGATCACTTCCTGAGGAATGACGCTGAGTGTCTGAGGGGTGTCACGAAGCGGCTCAGTATACTTAGCCGACGCGACGACCTGAGCCCGGTTATCCACAACATCCACGCTTGCCGCCTCCGCCTCGAGCATCAGCAGCGCTTTTCTCGCGCCCGTGAAAACGAAGCTCACTCCGGTTCCCGCCAATAACCGCTTGAGCCCCTGTTCATTGGTGAACTTGCCCACTACGCCGGGTGATTGGATATCAAGGATCATTTCGTTGCCGACCGTGATATCGATCCCGGTTTTGCGTCGGTAGGCCTCGATCACGGTTCGTAACGGACCCGCGGCTATATCGAAATCGGTAACCGCGAACGAGCCGTCCGGATCGTGTCCGATCTCCAGGACACCGTTTTGATCATGCGCGTAGGCCGTGAACATCCGGTGACTATTGCCGACCGTGAACGCAACGATCGCACCGGCTGCTCCGAACGCCAGAACCCAGTAGCGTGGTTTTGAAGCTCCACGCTTCTTCCCTTTTTTCGATTTTCTGAATGCCATCTTTCCTCAAACGCGAACGCAGGTGTGACTGCGATATGTGTGTAATGTGAAATATCGTCGATCTCTTATTGAAAACGACTTTCAATTTCAGCGTAGTTTTATTCAAACGAATTTCCGGTTTTGTGTCAACTATTCGGCTGGATTTTTTTTGGAAACTACTTGCCCGTGAAATTCGGAGGGCGCTTCTCGAAAAATGCCGCCACCCCTTCTTTGAAGTCAGGTGAGCGGCCGGACTCGAGTTGGCATTCGGCCTCAAGATCGAGCTGCGCGCGGAGGTCGTTTGAGAAACTCGCGTTCAGCATCCGTTTGATTCTACCGATCACGGCAGTCGGTGCCGCCGCCAGCTTTGAGGCGATCACCTTCGCCTCATTCAAGAGCTCGTCGGATGGAACAGTTCGATTGATCATGCCGATCTCTGCCGCGCGATCGGCAGAAATTGTCGCACCGGTCATCAGCAGTTCGGCGGCATGCTTTTCACCCACGGCCCGGGGAAGGAAGAATGAGCCGCCGCAATCGGGCGAGAGCCCGATACGGACGAACGCTTCATTGAAGCTCGCATCATCGGCGGCGAGCACGATGTCGCATGCTAAGGCGAAGTTGGTCCCGGCTCCGGCACACACACCATTCACAGCCGCAATGAACGGAATCGGGGTCTGGCGGATAGCAAAGATCACGTCATGCAGTGCCTTCAGAGGGCGATCGAGAAACGCCTCGATGTTCCCTTCCCGCTCTCCCATCAGCTTCATCTCACGAAGATCGCCGCCCGAACAGAAAGCACGACCGCGGCCGGTGAGAATGATGACCCGGGCTTTGTCAGCAACGGCTTGGTCTATCGAAGCCTTAAGATCTTCGGTGAGTTGGAGCGAGAGAGCGTTCAGCGCGTCGGGCCGGTTGAAACAGATCGTGGCGACACTGTCATCGAGCGAGTAATCGATCGTTTGATACGGCATAACATTCGGCAGCGAACGCGGGACAAATTGAAGGGATTGTTTATTCGATAGACCAGGCGAAGTCGAATACCAGAGTGTTGATCACGCGAAACGCGCCCTGGAGCGGTTTGCTTCGTGACATTCACGGCAGAGCACCGTCCGCCCCACCTTCGGCTGAAAGGGCACCTGATCGTGCTTGCCGCAGTTGTCACAGACGATCTCGAAGCGCTTTCGCGCATCATCACCTTCGGCCGCTTTCCTGGACCGACACTTCGCGCACCGCTGCGGCGCCATCATGTTCCGTTGGTAAAAAATCTCCTGCTCTTTCTCAGTAAACAGAAAAGTCTCTTTACATTGAACACAGATAGTTTCAACGTCCGGCATGTCTTTATCTCCTTAAGTACTGCGAGTGAAAAGGGTGACGATGCGCGTAATTCTAGCACAAGGCTTTTGACTTTCCGCAAGGCTCAGGCACGGGCAAGCTCCGAGACGTGCTCAGTTACGGTTTTCCCGAGCGTCTCGAGGTTGTACCCGCCCTCGAGACACGAGACGATTCGTCCGTCGCACGCGTCATCCGCCCACTGCATCATCGCACGCGTCATCGCTGCAAAATCCGGATCCTCGAGTTGCAGCTGCCCCAGCGGGTCGGTCGCGTGTGCATCGAATCCGGCTGAGATGAAAATGATGTCCGGCTTGATCTTTGACGCCATCTCGCCGATCGCTGACTCGAAAACGCGTGTTTGCTCTTCTGCCGACGTGAACGCTTTCAAGGGAACGTTAAGAGTTGATCCGAGACCCTTGCCCTGCCCCGTCTCACCCCGCGAGCCGGTTCCTGGATACCAGGGATACTGATGCATCGAAAAGAAAAACACCGACGGGTCCGAATAGAAGATCCCCTGCGTCCCGTTGCCGTGATGGACATCCCAGTCGATGATCGCCACACGGTCGATCTCTTTGTATTGATTCTGCGCATAGCGGGCCGCGACGGCGACGTTGTTGAACAAGCAGAATCCCATCGCTCGTTCGGCCGTCGCGTGATGCCCAGGCGGCCGCACCGCGACGAACGCGTTCCGAGCCTCACCCTGCATCACAGCGTCAACCGCAGTCACCGCTCCGCCCGCCGCAAACAGCGATGCATCGAACGACTTCATCGAGATCACCGTATCGGCATCGAGCCGATCGAAACCGTTTGCGAAGGCGCCTTCGACTCGTTTGAAATGTTCTTTTGTGTGAGCCGCCTGCACAACGCCCTGCGATGCTTTCTCGGGCGTGATCTCGACGAGCTTGTTGTTAAGGTCCTTGTCGGCCTTGATCGCGTCGATCACCACGCGATAGCGCTCGGGCATTTCGGGGTGCCCGACACCGGTATCATGCTTCTCGTAGATCGGATGATGGATAAGAGCCGTGGCCATGGAGTCAGGCTATCATAACGCGCGGTTTCAGCCGATGAGGCGACGGGGTATAATCTCGTTTCTGTCAACACATCTCCGCATGTCAACCAAACAACGGATCAAGGTGGTCGATTCTCACACGGCGGGCGAGCCGACCCGCGTCGTCGTGTCAGGCTTTCCTGATCTTGGAAGCGGCCCGATCGACGAACGACTGCAGACCTTTCGGTCAGACCACGATCATCTGCGTTCAGCCATTGTGCGCGAGCCGCGAGGTCATGACGCTGTCGTAGGTGCTTTGTTGTGCGAGCCGGTCGATCCGGCATCTGCCGCCGGCGTCATCTTCTTTAACAACGTGGGGTATCTCAGAATGTGCGGGCATGGACCCGGCGTACACCGGATCGAGACACCGGTCGGCATGGTCGAGGCCGAGCTCAGCTCCGAGGGTCACGTTTCGATCATCAATGTTCCAAGCTACCGGTTCGCGAAGGACGTTTCCGTTGAGGTCGACGGTATCGGAACGATAACCGGGGACATCGCGTATGGAGGTAACTGGTTCTACCTCGTCGAACAGAATTCATTCCGGATCGAGCCGCGCAATATCTCCGAATTGATCGACTATACGTCGCGTATCCGCCGAACTCTCACAGCTCAAGGAATAACCGGTAAGGATGGTGCGGAGATCGATCACATCGAGCTCTTCTGCCCGAGCGAAACTGCGGACAGCCGCAACTTCGTTCTCTGCCCGGGTATCGAATACGATCGTTCGCCATGCGGGACCGGGACGAGCGCGAAGCTCGCGTGTTTGTACGCGGATGGAAAATTGAAAGAGGGTATGGTGTGGCGGCAGGAGAGTGTTATCGGAACCGTATTCGAGGGCGAGATTCGGGTGCAGGACGACACCGTTATCCCGGTCATTCGCGGTACGGCATATATCACCGCGGAGATCGATCTCATTCTCGATCCGACAGACCCGCTCCGTTTCGGTATCTCAGCATGAGTTATGACGTCGCGATCATCGGGGCCGGGATCGTCGGGGCCGCTTGTGCCGCAAGCCTTTCGGCGTCCGGACTCCGCGTCCTCATATTGGATTCGCATGGCATCGCTGGTGGAACCACGGCGGCAGGCATGGGACACATCGTGCTGATGGACGACAGTGAGGCTCAGCTCGCATTGACAGGATATTCGCAGCGACTGTGGAACCTGCTTGCGACCGAGCTCCCGCCGGAAGCCGAGTATGAGCATTGCGGAACGATCTGGATCGCTGCAGATGAAGAAGAAATGGAAGCGGTCCGTGGAAAGTGCAAAGTCTACGAGTCGCACGGCGCAACTGCGGCGATCCTCGACCAAAAGGCCCTGCGCGAGCTGGAGCCGAACCTGCATCACGGGCTTGCCGGCGGGCTCCTTGTAAAGGACGACAGCGTCGTTTACCAGCTTTGTGCGACGAGATTTCTGCTCGAGCGGTCGGTTCGCTACGGAGCTACCTTGCGGCAACTAGCTCGCGTAGCGTCGATCAATGACCAGGGCGTGACACTTGGTAATGGAGAGACGATCGAAGCGGGCATCGTTGTTAACGCGGCCGGTGCAGAAGCCGATCGGCTCAACCCGGAGCTAAAGATCGTAAAGCGAAAGGGCCACCTCGCGATCACCGAACGCTATCCCGGATTCGTGCGACATCAGCTTATCGAACTCGGCTATCTAAAATCAGCCCACGGTACCGATGCCGATTCCGTCGCATTCAATGTTCAGCCGAGGAGCACCGGGCAGATCCTGCTCGGATCGTCGCGACAGTTCGGTGCCGACGATACCGGCATCGACCAGGCGATCTTGCGACGGATGACGGCCCGCGCGTTCGAATACATGCCCGCACTTCGGCGGCTTTCGACGGTTCGCATCTGGACCGGATTTCGTCCAGCGACGCCGGACAATCTTCCCTACATCGGAAGGATCCCGGGTTATAAGAAGGCGTTCGCGGCGGCGGGACATGAAGGTCTGGGTATAACGACATCGCTCGGTACCGCCGAGCTGCTGACCTCGATGATCCTTGGGACGAGGCCTGCTATCCCGATCGAGCCATACTCGCCATCGCGGGTGATTACCGAACATTGATCACATTAACAGTCGATAAAATCCCGGTTGTCGTGGAGGACGGCACTACGGTCGCCGCCGCGGTGTCGCGTGCGAACATCGATGCCTTCCGCACATCGGTTTCGCGACAGCCGCGTGGCCCGCTTTGCGGTATGGGTATCTGTTTCGAATGCAGGGTGACGGTCGACGGTGTCCCGCACGTGCGCAGTTGCGTTGTTCAAGTTGCGGAAGGAATGGAGGTCTTCACCGGTGGATAAACTCGCGACAGACATTCTGATAGTCGGCGGGGGACCCGCGGGTATGTCGGCAGCCGTCGCCGCGTCAGCATGCGACGGCATTGGCGTCACCGTGATCGATGAGAATCCGCAGCTTGGCGGTCAGATATGGCGTGCCGAGCTAGGAAAGACAAGATCCCGCGCGGCTCTCGATCTTATCCGGGCACTCGACCGACAGAGGATAACGATCATCAATGGGGCGTCCGTCTTCGCATCTGACCACGATGCGCTGCTCGCCGAAACGCGGACCGGATCGATCTCGATCAACTACCGGAAACTCATTCTCGCGACGGGTGCCCGCGAATTGTTTCTACCGTTTCCGGGATGGACGTTGCCGAATGTTTTCGGGGCCGCGGGCTTACAGGCTTTGGTAAAAGGTGGGCTCGACATCAGGGGCCGTCGCATAGTCGTCGCCGGCACAGGCCCGTTGCTGCTTGTTGTCGCCGAGTATCTCAGAACAAAGGGCGGTCAGGTTCTCGCGATATGTGAACAGACCTCTAATCGGAAGCTGGACAGATTCGCTCTCGGGCTGTGGCGAAAGCCCTCGAAATTGGTGCAGGGGATCTCGCTCCGCAGCAAGCTTCGAGGAATTCCGTATTACAAGAACTGCTGGGTAACCGCTGCGCACGGTGAATCGAAAGTAGAGTCGGTCACTATCGAGCGACTCGATAAAACTACCGAGCTTGATTGCGACATGCTTGCGTGTGGATTTCATCTTGTACCGAATATCGAATTGGCTCAGTTGTTGGGATGCCATATCGAGCGCGGATTTGTCCGCGTCGACGAACAGCAGCAAACTTCGATGAGCGGGATCTACTGCGCCGGTGAACCGACTGGTATCGGAGGCGTCGACGCGGCGCTTGTCGAAGGCAGCATCGCCGGCTTCGCGGCGTCGGGTCAGATGGAGAAGGCACGGTCTCTCTACTCCGACCGGGATAGGACTTCGAGATTCGCGGCGGCGCTGGATCGCACCTTCGAGTTACGCGACGAGTTAAGGGGGCTGCCATCGGACTCGACGATCGTCTGTCGCTGCGAAGATGTACAATTTGGAATACTGACGGGATACACGGATCTTCGAACTGCGAAATTGCAGACACGCTGCGGAATGGGCTCGTGCCAGGGACGCGTTTGCGGGGCGGCGGTTGATTTCTTGTTCGGTTGGAAAGACCGGTCCGTGCGGCCACCGATATTTCCTGTAAGAATGGAGAACCTATGACGATGAATTGGGTGGGCGTCATGCCCGCGATCACGACTTGTTTCGATGAAGATCTTCGGATCGATCACGAGTTTACGGCAAAGCACGTACGTTGGCTGATCGATAACGGATGTACGGGGATCGTGACGAACGGAAGTCTCGGCGAAGGCGGCACGCTTACGCCCGACGAGAAAACAGCATTGTGGAAGACGTGTGTATCGGCCGTCGGTGAGCGGGTGCCCATCATTGCGGCGATCGCTTCGATGACAACGTCGGACGCCGTGGCTCAAGCTCAAAGCGCACGCGACGCCGGTTGCCGGGGCTTGATGGTGTTGCCGCCCTATGTCTATCGCGGTGATGTCCGCGAGATGAAAGAGCATGTCGCAGCCGTCTGCCGGGCGACGGATCTTTCTTGCATGCTTTACAACAATCCTATCGCGTATGGCACTGACTTTTTACCGGAGCACATTGCTGAGTTCGCTAGCGAGATCCCGAACCTGCACGCGGTAAAAGAGTCGAGCACCGATGTCCGGAGAGTCACGGCTATCCGAGCCCTGACCGGAGATCGATTGAAGATATTTGTAGGCGTCGATGACGCGATCGTTGAAGGCATTGACGCCGGGGCCGTTGGATGGATCGCCGGGCTCGTAAGCGCTTTCCCGAAAGAATCGGTCGATCTCTTCAACTACGCGATCAATGGGGAACGTGAGAAAGCACGCGAGCTTTACGAATGGTTCTTGCCGCTGCTGCGGCTCGACACGGTGCCGAAGTTTGTCCAGCTCATCAAGCTCGTTCAGGAGAAGATAGGCTGGGGCAGCGCGCGAGTACGGCCTCCGCGACTCGAGCTTATCGGCGAGGAGCTTGCCGAGACGATAAAGATCATCGACGAAGCTCTTGCGAACAGGCCGGGAGCCTCGAGGTCGGTTCCCGCGAGCTAAGGATCCCTTTGCGGTTTTGCGAGCAGACATTCTTGCGACCCGTCTCCTCGCGGCCGCCAAAAAGAATTTGGTATTTGATCTATGGAACTAACAGGCAGGTCGATCATTGGGTTTGATCGGGGATCATTAACAGGAAACACATTCACAGCATTTGACCCAAGCAATGGCGAGCCGGTCGCACCGGATTTTCATTCGGTGACCGAGGCAGAGCTCGATCGTGCGGCGTCAATGGCCGACGCCGCACGGATTCCTTACAGCAACACTTCAGGCAGGACACGTGCTGGCTTCTTACGCGCGATCGCCGATAGCATCGAGGGACTGGGTGACGCTCTTCTCGAACGGGCATCGCTTGAAACAGCTCTGCCAACACAGCGGTTCGCCGGCGAGCGGGCGCGAACCTGCGGGCAGTTGCGAATGTTCGCCGATCTTCTGGATGAAGGCTCGTGGGTGGATGCCCGTGTCGATCATGCTATTCCCGACCGGCAGCCGCTTCCCAAACCCGACGTACGTTCGATGCTGCGCCCTATCGGGCCTGTAGCCGTGTTTTGTGCGAGCAACTTCCCTCTCGCATACTCCGTTGCCGGCGGTGACACAGCCTCTGCTCTTGCGGCCGGGTGTCCGGTGATCGTGATCGGACATACTGCCCACCCGGGAACGGCCGAGCTCGTCGGATCGGCCCTTGTAGAAGCTGCAAGATCGACCGGAATGCCCGAGGGCGTCTTTAGCCTGATTTTCGCGAAAGGTTATGAGATCGGTCAGGCCCTGGTGAAGCACCCGGCGGTCAAAGGAGTTGGCTTTACCGGATCGCGGCGGGGTGGGCGCGCCCTGATGGATATCGCGGCAGCGCGGCCTGAGCCGATACCTGTCTACACGGAGATGAGCTCGGTCAATCCAACATTCTTTCTCCCCGGCGCGATCACCGAGCGCGGTGAAGGCCTGGTCACCGGTCTGCATGCATCGGTTACGGGCGGAGCCGGACAGTTCTGCACCAAGCCTGGACTCGTATTCGTGCCCGACTCGGAAGCAAGTCCGGGCTTTATCTCAAATTTCAAATCTCAGATCTCGAAGACGCCGTCGTCGCCCCTGTTGACCGCAGGGATCCAGAAGGCGTATAGCGAATCGAGCTCTAAGCGTGAAAGCGAGGTAGCAGATTTTTTTGAGAAGGAAGAAACGGATCTGCCGGGCTTTGCTGTCGCTCCGTCAGTATTTGAGACTACAGCCGTCGACTTCCTTCAAACGCCGGATCTGAATGAAGAAATTTTCGGCCCGACAACCTTGCTTATAAGATCGCAGTCGAAGGAAGACCTGCTCGCGATCGCTCGGTCGCTCGAGGGTCAACTTACTGCTTCGGTGCACGGCACGCCGGAAGATCTCGCGGAATACTCTGAGCTGATCGATATTCTCGAAACAAAGGTCGGACGTTTAATATTCAACGGCTTCTCAACCGGTGTCGAAGTCTGTCCGTCGATGGTCCATGGCGGGCCTTATCCGGCAACTTCCGATTCCCGCTCTACAGCGGTTGGAACTCGCGCGATCACCCGGTTCGCTCGACTTGTCTGTTTTCAGAATTTTCCCGACGCGGCCTTGCCTGACGAATTGAAAGAGAGCAATCCGCTGAATCTCTGGCGGATCGTGGATGGCGAGTTATTAAAGGGCTGAGGCCTCGCTGCTCACTCTGACTCGAAACCCGACGCCTTGAGGACGAAGTCCGGAACTTTTGGTTCGTCGGGGACGATGAATTCGCGACCCTTGTCTCTCGCCCAGCGATGGAGCCAGGAGATCCCGGCCGGACCGACGTACGTATCCGGGAGTTGATACGCTTCGTCGCGCAGCGCTTCTTCGAGCGTTACAAACTTATATCCCCGCCGCCTGAACATCGCCGCGAGATCATCGAAATAATCCGAGTTGATAAAGTTTGCGTGGATCAGAAGCGTCTGGCTGATCTCTCGTCCGAAAAGCTTCGTCGACTGCCGTTCCCAATACTCAAGCTTCTTTTCCATGTACGGGACATACGCTTCGCCGACCTGCTTCATCAGCGCCGCGTCTTTCTTGTCGAATGCGTTGTCGTACGCTCGAGAGAAGATGTAGTCGGCGTTATCAAACGAGATCGGTGCGACGGTGTATCCGTGCCGTTGAAGGAACGTATCGAACTGAGCCTTTATCTCAAGCGATCGACCTGTCTGAAGAAACGGATGGCGGAAATAGCGCAAGCTTCTGCGCTTTCGAGCGAGCAGCTCGCGTGTGATCGTTTCGCCTTTGAGCACGTCTGACTGGTACTCGCTTAGCGGGATCGTATTGAGGCTGCGATGTGAAAATGTGTGGTTTCCTAGCTCGAGACCCGAGTCAACCCACATTCGCAGCAGACCGATCTGAGCTTCATCGCGTACGCCGGCGTTATAGAGCTTGTTCTCGTTAACGAAACCGATGGCCGGAACCTTCGCCTTCCGGATATGCTTGAGAAGCTTCCGGGTGATCTCGGTTCGATTCGCAATATCGCGCCGCGTCGAAACAACTGGAAGATCGTCGATCGTGACGGCGACGGTCCGATGTTGCGCGTAAAGTTGTGTGCTGAGTAGCAGCAGAAGAATTATTAACAGTCGGATCATACCCGGTACGGCTACTTTGCGAACACGTGCGAGAAATCGTTGAACCCCTTGAACTCGAGAGCGTTCCCACTCGGGTCCAGGAAGAACATCGTCGCCTGCTCGCCGACCTGGCCTTCGAAACGGATCTTCGGCTCGATCACAAACTCGACGCCCTTCGCACGGAGCTTATCGGCAAGAGCTCTCCATTCATCCATTGGAAGCACGATGCCGAAGTGAGGTACAGGGACGTGATCCGCATCGACCGGGTTCGTAGAGCTCACGCCGGCCGACTCGGGTCAGAGGTGCGTGACGATCTGATGTCCGTATAGATTGAAGTCGATCCAAATATCCGAGCTTCGACCTTCTTCACATTCGAGAACGCCGCCGTAGAACTCACGCGCCGCGTTGAGGTCGTGCACCGGAAAGGCGAGATGAAAAAGATTTGTCATCAGATATTAGGTTTGCCTCACGGCTTTTGCGATCTGCCGGATAGCACCGAGATGGTAAGCGGTGTGTGCGACCATCCCGATCGCCATTCCCGTCTGGTCCTCGGTCCAGTCTTCGACCGAGGCTAGACAGCGAAGCACATCCTCGTACGCTTTCCTGACGGT
>CAMLKY010000001.1 GCA_946480545.1 uncultured Acidobacteriota bacterium | reverse complement strand
ATTGTGGATTTTGGATTGTGGATCGGATTTTGGATCTTCCCTCAAACAGGGTTTAGGTTACAAACGCCATCCTTACAGGTCCCCGGGTTTCTGCCTGTGTCGATGCGCGGCGTCGAAAACCCATCGTGCAAATATCGCATCTATTCATCGTTCCCAAGTGAGGTGAAAAATATGCGTAAGATCTTGCTTTCTCTGATTCTCGGAATCTCTTTCCTTTCCCTGAACGCGTTTGGTCAAAAAGATGCGATTCCAAATCCAAACATAGACATGAAAGGGTTTCTTCGTGTCGCACGCGAGGCCGCAAAACATCGCGAGTCGAGAAGGTTGACCGAAGACGAGTTCATCTCGATGAGCAAAGAGCCGGGGGTTATCGTCCTGGATGCGCGTAGCAAAGAAAAGTACGACGAGCTCCACGTCGCGGGAGCGCTAAACCTGAGCTTTCCGGACATCACTGTCGCGAGCCTTCAATCTACACTTCCAGATAAAAATGCGCGCATCCTGATCTACTGCAATAACAATTTCCTGAATGCGGAGAGGCCGTTCCCGACTAAGTCCGCCGATGCATCGCTAAATCTGTCGACCTATATCTCGCTTTACAGCTACGGCTATCGGAACATCTACGAGCTTGGTCCGCTGCTGGATATCAATACGACAAAGCTGGCTCTGGTACCGACGACCGCGAAGTAAAACAAAAAAGCGCCAGATAGATTCTGACGCTTTTTTTCTTTGTACTGACGATCGGCCTAAGCCGCCGCCGCTGACTCTGCAGCGAACATCTTATCGAGAGCCGTCTGAAGCACCCCGACTCCGAATTCGCCCGCCGCGCGTGTTTTCAATTTCCCATCTGCATCGAAAAGATAATAGACGGGAACCCACCCCTGCTCGTTCTGAAACGCATCCTTTAACTTGTGCAGACTGTCGACCGCGGTCGGCTCAGTGATCTGATTATCCTGCATAGCCTGGTTGACCGTGTCGCGGCATATGCACGGAGACCGTCTGCAGCCCGTGGGGTTCGTACTTCCGGATAAGATCCTGAAGCTGCGGCATCTTCTGTTTGCAGATGCCGCACGACACCGCCCAGAAATGCACAAGCGTCGGCTTTCCCTTTATATGTTCCAGTGTGTCCTCCTGCGATCCGTTGAACCACGTAGTGGCCCCATCCAACCCCGGCATCGCATCCCCGATTCTCATTGGCATAGCTCTTTGTATTTCGGATCTGGGATTTCCGATTTGGGATTTCGTCGCGAGAAAATCCGCAATCCGAAATCCCACATCCCAAATCGACTAGACCTTCAAATTTTCTTGGCCCGGCTTCCAATCAGCCGCACAGAGACCGCCCGTCTGCAGCCCCTGCAGCACGCGAAGCGTCTCATCGACCGAGCGTCCGATGTTCAGATCATGGACGACCGAGTACTGAAGCACGCCTTCCGGGTTGATGATGAACAGACCGCGAAGCGCGATGTTCGATTCCTCGACCAGGATGTTGTACTTCGCCGCCAGACGTCCGCCTACGTCCGAAGCAAGCGGATACTTTAGACCTTCGATGCCGTTCTGATCACGCGGAGTTTTGACCCACGCACGATGCGAGTGTACCGAGTCGGTCGAGATACCGATCACCTCGGCACCGATTCCCTGCAGCTCGTCAAGACGATCCGAGAAATGAAGCAGCTCGGTCGGGCATACGAACGTGAAGTCGAGCGGGTAAAAGAGCAGGATCAGCCATTTGCCCTTGTAGTCCGAAAGCTTGACGTTCTCAGCCAAGGTTTCCATGTTCTTTGTCGACGGCAGATCAAAATCCGGCGCCGGCTTACCAACCTTCGCGAAGGTCGTTGCAGTTTCCAAAGCAGTTGCTGTTGCAGTTGCCATTTGTGTTAATAGTCTCCTTTCTACTTTCTTAATTATTGCTTCGTCATTTGTGTCAGTTCACGTACATCTAGCTAGTCAGTTCCTGCCAAGATCCACACGAACAGACAAAAAATCTGTAATTTGCGTTATTGATCTCCGGCACACACCGGACAAAGACCGCGCAACGTGAATTCGATAGATTCGGTCTGAAACTGCGATTCCCGTTCCGCTTGCCGGATAAGTTCGTCCGGAAGATCCATTTCGATATCCACGAGCTTGCCGCACCGGGTACAGAGCGCGTGATCGTGACGCTGCGTCATTCGATCAAAGCGGCTCGCACCATTGCCGAACTGGATCTCGGCAATATGTCCGGTCTCGCGAAGATACCGAAGCGAGTTATAGACAGTGGCGAAGCTAATGCTCGGCAGCCTGTCCTTTGCAGCAGCGAAGACCTCATTAGCCGTCAAATGGGAATCCGAGTCCCGGATCACCCGAAGTACGACCTCCCGCTGCTTAGTTAAACCTAATTCCTGAATCTCTGTTGTGCTCATGGCTCGTTACCGTAATTAGAATAATTCTAAGTCTAATAAGTGTCAAGCAGTCCCGTGTCGGGCCCGTAAAAAGGCGATGAGAGATACGGGGCGAAGACACGCGGGACGAGGTGGCCCGAATATTCGTTATGGAATCGGGAGGACAATCCTGCGGCGTTGCCTGTGGCATCTTAATGACACCGTGTCTCTAAATTGGCTCGATTTTGTTCTGTTGATCGTCATTCTGGTCCACGCAGCGGTTGGCTGGCAGCGGGGTTTTGTCCTTAGCGCACTCGATCTGATCCGTTGGCTCGGAAGCTGGCTCGCCGCCCTTGCCCTCTATCGATTTGTTTCGAATTGGCTGGGTGCGACAACGGATTGGACCGAAACGTGGCGAAACCCGATAGCATTCATTTTCATCGGGATCCTTGCAAGCGTTGCGATCCACGCGTTGGGTCGCTTGTTGCTCCGCCGCCTGTCGCGGGATTTTCACACTCGAAAAGTGAATCGCATCGCGGGTTTGATTCCGGGAGCTTTGAGCGGCGTCATCGTGGCGGCCGTCATGGCGGCTCTCTTGTTCGCAATGCCCGTCGCTGACGGATTGAGCAGCTCGGCTCGGCAGAGCGTGTTAACTAATCATTTCGCCACATACACGGATGAGATCGAGATGGTGCTTGTACCCGTATTCGATCCGGCGGTGCGCGAAACGCTCAATCGATTGAAGCTGGTCGAACCAGGATCAAGTGAGTCGGTCGAATTGGGATATCGCGTCGAGTATGCACCGCCCGCGCCTGAGCTCGAAGAACAGATGCTGCGACTAATCAATCGCGAGCGGGAATTGAACGGGTTGGCGCCGCTGGAGATGGATCCGGAATTGACCGAGGTCGCGCGGCGACATTCGGCTGACATGTTTGCTCGCGGCTACTTCTCGCACGATACACCCGAGGGTCTGGACCCGTTCGATCGAATGCGCGGGGCCGATGTGCGGTTTCGAACGGCCGGTGAGAATCTGGCGCTTGCACCGACGCTCAACATCGCACATACGGGTTTGATGAACTCACCGGGACACCGTGCAAACATCCTCAAACCACAATTTGGACGCGTCGGGATCGGCATTCTCAACGGCGGCCGACGAGGTTTGATGGTGACGCAGAATTTTCGTAATTGAGGTTAACTCGGAAAGGTATTTGCGTCGGCCATTCCGCGGTGAAGTTTTTTAGTACAGGTGAAGCTAACAGCACGATGAAACCAAAACAACAAAAGGCATTTCGCATCGAGAAGGATCCTTTAGGTGAAAAGGAAGTTCCGGTCGAGGCGCTGTACGGCATACAGACCTTGCGGGCGCTCGAGAATTTCCGGATCAGCCGATTGCGGATACATCCGGGATTCTATCGCGCGTACGCCGAGATCAAACGCGCCGCGGCGGAGGCAAATATTGAGATCGGAAAACTGGAAGCCCGAAAAGGTAAGGCAATCATAAAGGCGGTGAACGAACTTATCGCCGGCAAGCATGCGGATCAGTTCGATCTCGACGTGTTTCAGGCGGGAGCCGGCACGTCGTACAACATGAACTTCAATGAGGTGATCGCGAACCGGGCACTCGAGATACTCGGACACGAGCGCGGCGATCACGAAGAGCTGAATCCGAATGACGACGTAAACAAATCACAGTCGACAAACGACACGATGCCGACCGCCATGCGGATAGCGGCGGTGCGGCTCCTGAAGGACGCACTCGAATCGCTCGACAAACTTGTCGAAGCATTTGAGGCGAAGGCAAGAGAGTTCGCCAAACACGAGAAGAGCGGCCGCACGCATCTTCACGACGCGGTCCCGATGACGCTGGGTGATGAGTTCGGCGCGTACGCTGCAAATTTGAAACGCGCGGTAGATCGCCTGAGGACTCACGAGGCTCTTTTACTTGAAATACCTCTCGGTGGTACGGCTGTCGGCACGGGTACGAACGCCGATAAGAAATATGCACCCATGGCTGTTCGTAAGCTAGCTGAGATAACGGAGTTGAAATTAAAGGAATCGAAAAACAAGGTCGCATCACAATCTAGCCTTGGCGATTTTGTCGCGTTGTCGGCATCGCTCAGATGTCTGTGCGTCGAGCTTCAAAAGATTGCCAATGATCTGCGGCTGATGAACTCGGGTCCGCACACTGCTTTGTTCGAGATCGAGCTTCCGGCAAAGCAGCCCGGCTCATCGATCATGCCCGGCAAGGTGAATCCCGCAATGGCAGAGATGATGAATATGATCTGCTTTCACATCGCCGGTCTCGACCACGCGATCGCCTCCGCCGGCGAAGCTGGGCAGCTCCAACTCAACGTCATGATGCCGTATGTCGCCTACGCTCTTTTCGAAGAGTTAGAGTTAATAACTAACGCCGCATCGACATTCGATAAGGAGTGCGTCCGCGAGATCAAAGCGCGTCCGGATGCGATGAAACGCTTCATGGAACGTTCCGTCGGCCAGGCTGCGCTGCTGAATGAGGAGCTAGGCTTTATGGGAGCCGCCGAGGTGGCGATGAAAGCGATCGAAGAAGAAAAAACGATTCGGGAGATCGCCGAAGCGGAAGGGATCTCGACAGACAAGCTCAAATAGAAAAAGGTCCCGCCCGGGCATGAATCGGACGGGACCAGCATTGTAAGGATTAACTCTTAGGAGGAGTCGCTTGGCCTTACAACAGCCGCTATGGTTTTGTATTTCCGACCGTGGTTGCCCTCGGCGCCTTCGCAGCCTTATCGGCCTGTGCAGCCTTCTCGGCCTGCATTGCTTTTGTAGCGAGCGTGTATGTAAACGACCCGGCCTGCGGTTCGGTCAACAACTTATAGCCCTGCGGCGGCGTAAAGAGTGACGGATCGGGTTCGCTGCGAACGATGTTCGTCAGCCGGTATGTCTGCTCACCAAATCGCGGATCGCTGTGTTTCGACATCACAACAAGCTGCAGGTCACGCGAGTACCACTTTTCGTATACGATCTCGATCGGCCTTTCGTTTCCGATAGCACCGGCAGGTATAGTCGTGATCGTACGTGTCCCTTCAGCATCGACGCCCTCGACGTTCTGCACGCCTAGTTCTTCGGTCCGGGTTTCCCATTTCGACTGACTGCCCATACCGTATGCCGTCGCGACGCCGCCCACTTCCGTCAAAAGCTGCCCGGTGATCGCACGTGCAGTCGCCGCCGGGGCGGCTGCCGCGGCTGCCCTGATCTCGCCACGTAGCTTCTCGGATAGCTGAGCGCCGTCTGTAGTTACCGCACCTGCGGCGGCAGCGGCTTTCAGCTCTGATCTAAGCTTTTCAGAGATCACGGGTTCCGGGGTACGGCCGACACCGGTAACCACCCTGACTTCGCTGCCCGGTCGTATCGTCATCTGGCGGGTGGTTCTCAGGTTCGGGTCGATCATGTATCGAAAACCGCCGACCGGATCGAGGATCGTGACGCCCTGACCGAGCGTGTACAGCGATCCGAGCACGCCGCCGGAGCCACCGGTGAATTCACGACGAAACCTACCTTCGCTGTTCCGGTAAAGTTTGCTCGTCGAGTTGCGAACTATACGATTTCCGTCCGCAAGCGTCTGAACGCTTTCGCTTACGGCTTCGGCGGAGAACGGCGAGTTCTTCACCATCTTCTCTGAGCTCGCCGCGATCTCGGCGACGACTTTGGCGTCCTGGGCATTTGCCGTCAGACCCAACAAAACAAACATTGCTATTGCTGCTACTGTCTTCATTACTCTCTCCTAAGGACTTTATTCAACAACGCGAATTGCTCGCGTAACGCCGTCGTTTCCGATAAGCAGATCGGCCTTAACTGTCTCACGGTCATTCTCGAGTGGAATGTCGACGCCCATTGCAAACAGCGTCGAACGTGGAATATCGACGCGAACGATACGGCCGCCCCGTTCGGTCTCATTGGGATCCCCGGCGTACGACACCGCATAGAAGTCGCCTTCTTTACGGACCTGATGTGCCTCAGGTTGTCTCGCGCGCACGGGCCTGGTACTGGCTGTACGAGTGGAAGCTCGTTCAGGTCTGACGACCGCTTGTTCGGGTGGAAGCGAGGCTTCTACCGCTCGGTCGGGTTCAGAGAACTTTTTGATGTTCGGATTCGGCTTTTGCTGCAGCGCCGGAGCTATCGGCCGACTTCGAACGACATCGGGAGCTTTTTGGATGAACATATACCCGAACCCGGTGGCGACAGCCACGAGCATTAAACTCGAAACAATGGCCGACGCCGGGCGGAGTATTGATCTGGTAGCTGCCGGGCGAACGTTGCCAGAGGCTATTTCACGCCGTATGCGTTCGAACAATGCGGGGTTTTCCGCGATACGGTCGATCTCACAGGGTGACTTGGCCGCGGACTTTGTAAGGGCCCGGGCGATCTCCTCAAAACTTTTATTCTCCAGCTTTCGCATCACTAAACATCCAATTCAAAGGACGATCATAGATCGCCTATGGTTACATGAACTTCTTCAAGACCCGCCGCAGCGAATTGCGCGCTCGCCAGGCTTTTATCTTTACTTTCGACTGCGACCAGCCGGTTACATCGGCTATTTCCGCGACCGTCATTTCTTCAGCGTAGAGCATTTGTAACAACGCTCGGTCTTCGTCACCGACCTTCGATAGCAGCTTGTCCGCCAAGTCGCGATCCAGTAGCTCGCTTTCGGCGCTGCGGCCCGCGTGTGCCGCCAGTTCGACCAGCGACTGCGATTCATCTTCGCTCAGGTCGCAGCATAGATCTTCAGGCCGGCGTTTCTGGGAACGAAGCGTATCGAGACAGGCATTTACGGCGATGCGTGCCAACCAGCTTGCGAGCGACAGATCGTGCTCGCCTCGAAAACGGGTCAGCTCGGTAAATGCCTTTGCGAAACTGATCTGGATAATCTCTTCGATCTGTTCAGGCCGGCGGAAATAGCGGGAAGCGACAATGGCGACCATCCGTTTGTGGCGGTCGAATAGCTGCTCGAATGCAAATTCATCGCCTGCGATGACCAGATCCACAAGCTGGCGGTCCGAGCGCGACACGCGCACCGCTGTGTCGATGTCTTCGTCCACGCGGTTTACTAGTGTTTCGGTTTGTAACACGCTCGGGTAACTGGTCATTCCAGGTTTCTTGTGAGATCAGGCCGTCGAGTTAAAGACGAACCATCAACGGACTCGGTTACCGAAAAATTAGTAAAGATGCGATGGAGGTTACGGACTGGAAGACGAAAAAGTTTTAATCGTTCGGTGCGACGACCAGCTTGCGCCGCGCCTGGACTACCAGTCCCGGGCGCTTTGAGGTCACCTCGATAGTTCGCTCGGTCGGACCGCCACGTTGGTTGAGTGCAACCTTCGGGATGTAGGTAAGAACGTATGCCGCATCGATCATCTTCGCGACCACAGCGGTCTTTTCGATCATCTCATCCGGATTGTCCGGGATGATCGACGTACCGTTGGTGTTCTCCGCCAAGGCATCTAGCTGTTTTTCACTGTTCTCCAGGTCGGCTTTCCGTGCACGCAGTTTTCGCAGCAATGTCCGATCGAGATTTATCGTCTTCGCCTTCGGCGCCGTGGCTACATCGCGCACGCCATTCGGAAGCTGAGCTGCTACTTCGTCAGGCATCGCTTTCGGAGGAGGCGAATTTGTGACGGCTTTCGTCCGCGGCGTTATGTCCTCGGCTTCCATCCGAGCGTAGCTGAGAACGTGAACGCTGATCTCAGTCGAGAGCAGTCTTTGCATCGCGTCGCGCTTCGCACGTTCGTCGCCGGAGCCTTCAGTGCCGTCGGTGATCAGGACGAGGTGTTTATTGTCCTGAGGATTCTTCAACAAAAAGTCGGTCGCAAGGTTGAGCGCGTCAGCGAACGCTGATCGTCGTCCGAACTTTGTACGCCCGATCGCCCGATTGATCTCGGAACGATCCGTCGTCCATTCGGCGACGATCTCCGCTCTGTCGCTGTATTGGAGGATCGCGACAGAGTCTTCAGGCTTGAGCGCTGCGACGATGCCCCGTGCGGTCCTTCGTGTTTGATCGAGACTTTTCACCTGACGCATTTCGCCGCCGGTATCCATCACGATCAGTACGGTGGCAGGGAGACGCCTAACACTGGTCGGCTGGTGGAGAATATTGTTTTCAGTAATAACGAGGTCGGCTTCCTTGACGTCAGTGACAAAATCGCCCGCTTCGCTAAATGCTACGACGTTGAGTTTGATCTCTTCCGTTTCGACACGCTCGGTGTCTGCCTCCGGGGTCGGCGTCGGTGTAGCCTGCGGAACGCGACGGCTTTGGGCCGAAATTTCGCTCCCGACACCAAGAACGGTCGCCAGAATCATCACCCAGAAGCACTGTCTCAGAATCCGCATACGTTGAACTATGATGAGCCGATCAAAGCGTCGGATGCTTTGCAACAAACTCGATCAGCCTTGGCGCGTAATCGCGAAAACTTGGGCACTTGATTCCATGTCGAGCTAAAAGCCGGTCGGCTTCACGCGTGTCGTACGTCTGCGACAGAAAAAAATACGGCACGCCGTGATGCGGCAGGCCGGTGATTCCCGGCGAGAACGGAAGCATAAGCGACCGTTCGACTAACGCGGGCGGTGGTGAGATCACAGACCGCTTCTTTGTCATGACATCCGCCAGCACGTCAAAGAGCTCGGCCGTCGTCAGCGGATCCGGGTCAGCAAGCGCCAGGGTTTTCCCGATCGCATCCTCATCGGTCGACAGGGCGGCCATCCCGTCGACGACAAAGTCGACAGGCACGAGATTCAGGCGGACATTCGCGTTGCCGACGTTTATGAATCTGAGCAGTTCCGGCGCCTTTCGGAGGTAATGGACCAAGTAATAAATGCCGTCGTATTTCGCCGTTTCGCCTGTTCTGGAATCTCCGACGACGACCGACGGTCGAAAGATCGTGACCGGAATATCAGCCTTTAGTTTTTCAACCTCGACCTCGGCGAGATGTTTTGTCTCTTCGTAAAAGTTCCGGAATCCGGCATCGTGTTCGAGCTCGTTCTCCATGATGGGACCGGTCCGCTTGCCTGCGACATAGCATGTCGAAACGTAATTGTAGCGGTGTAGATTCGGTATCGTTCTACACAGCTCATTCACATTCCTGGTCCCGTCCAGATTTACGCGGGTCGCTAGGTCGCGCGCGACCGCAAGATCGTATACGGCCGCGAGGTGAAAGACATCCGTCGTCTCATTGCGGATCGTCGCGAGGTCTTCGTCCGAGATTCCCAGATCAGGTTCTGTAATGTCGCCCTCGATGAGCGCAAAGTTCTCGAGCGGCGTTTCGCTTTCGGCGGCGATTCGCTCAACCGCCTCAGAGGCTCTTTCAACGAACTCCGACTGGACGAGGAGGAAGAACTGAGTTGTGTCACCGGCGAGTCTTTCGACAAGTCGCTCCGCGATGAATCCGGGAAAGCCGGTGAGAAAAATGGTCCGCTCAAACGACATTATCTAGATTCTAGTGCTGTGGATATCTAATTGCGAACGTCCGATTTCACAAGGCCGAAAAATATCCACAGGTGGAAAACCTGTGCTACGATTTTTACCGGCGATGAATGAATCAACCGAGAAAAAAAGGGCCGTGACCATCCGCAGTGAGCTTGAGGTTCCGCAGTGGTCCGTCGTGTCTTTCGATAATCGCGAAGGCTCGGGCCTGACGTATCAGAGCGCTATCGATCTGCTAAACAAGAAAGAGGCTGAAGGCGTCTACGGTCTCTGCATCATCACTGATCAGGCGGCCGAACGCATGCACGCATAGCGCCAGTATCAATCAAATTCCAGCACCACCTTTCCAAAACTATCGTTCGACTCGAGGTACTCGTGCGCCGCGCGAACTTCGGTGAAATGAAATACGCGATCGATGACCGCGCGTACAGCTCTCGACGCCAGCATCGGAATCACGCCTGTCACAAATGCCGAAGTCGCATCCGCCTTTTCATCCAGGCTGCGCCCGCGAAGCACCGTACCGATTATCGTGAGCCGCTTTGCGAGTGCCAGACCGAGATTAAAATCGGCGTGCGCGCCTGAGGTGAGCCCGACCAGCATCAACCGTCCTTTCGGCGCGAGGCTCCGCAGATTGTGATCGAAATAGCTCCCGCCGACGAGATCGAGTATCACATCGACGCCGCGGCCGTCGTTCGCAACTCGGACCTCATCAGCAAACGCGGGCGTTGAAACGACGATGCCGCGATCGAGGTTGAACTCAGCGCACCGATCGAGCTTTTCCTTCGTGCGCGACGTCCCGATGACCCGGTGCCCGTACGCCTTGGCAAGCTGCAGAGCCGCTAGACCGACGCCGGATCCTGCGGCGTGGATAAGCAGCGTCTCTTCGCCTTTCAACTTTGCCTGCGCGAACACGGCGTCATTTGCGGTAATAAAGGCCTCCGGTATGCCGCCAGCTTCCACGATCTCGATGTTCGCTGGAACGCGCGCGACAAGCCTGTGATCGATGGTGAGGTATTCGGCCTGGGCTTCACCCGCCGTGATCCCGAACACGCGGTCGCCGATCGCAATATCTGCAACGTCATCGCCTTTCTCGACGACCTCGCCCGCAAACTCGAGTCCCGGAATGTTATGTGAGTAACCGTCGGGTGGCGGATAGTGTCCGCGCCGCTGTAGAAGGTCGGCGCGGTTCAAGCCGGCGGACCTTACTCGAATAAGAACCTCGGTCGGGTCCGGTTTCCGAGCATCAGGAACATCTCTGATCTCCAGGTTCTCAGGGCCGCCAAATTTGGCGATGAAGACAGATTTCATATCGGAGAAAAAGCTCCACACCTTCTAAAGGACGGGCTGGTAAATCGACCGATAGGTCGACGACCCTGCGATGATGACCCGCTCTCTTTAAACCACGCCCGGCATTAAAGTGGAGTAGTCGGTTTTACTCACCTCACACTCACCGTCACGTTGTTCGCCTTGAGCGAATTGCCGGTCGCGCGCTGGAGATCAGAGATCGCCTTGTTCAGCTCGGTCTGCGCCCGTAGCTCGGCACTGCGTGCCTGTGTAAGAGCAGTCTGTCGTTCCAACACCCGGTAAATATCGGATTGCCCGTTATCGAGCTTGCGCTGTTCGGATTCGTACTGCCGAACGGAATTCTCGCGTGAGATCGCCGCCGCACGAAGCCGCGCTTCAGCCGTCCGAAGGGTCTGCAGCGCGTTGCGAACATCTACCTGAATGTTCTGTTCGATCTGCTCACGCTGCGTCTCGAGCCGCTCGCCTTCCACGAGCGAACGGCCGTACTGCGCACGAGCCGTCTTGTCACCAAGGAGGGGCAAGTTGAACGTTACACCAACGCGATAGGTCGGATACTTGTTCTGAAAAATATCGGTCACGCTCGTAGGCGATCCTCCGATCGATGAAAGCAGCGCCTGCTGCTGCGTAAGGAGTTGCTGCTGGCGGATGACGCACGCCTGATATTCAGAGGGCGACTGGGTTGTGCTGTCGCACGGTGTAGCGAACGGACTCGCGAAATTCGGATTCTGACTTCCGCCAATTCCAGCAGAGCTGTAGCTTGCCACGAGGTCGATCTGCGGTTTTTTCAGTTCGCGGTAGAGCCGCTGATCTATGGCGTTGATGTCCTTCTGTGCCTGGTTGATCTCAAGCTCGGGACGATTGTCGAGTGCCGCGGTCAGAGCCTCGTTAAGCGTCGTTCGCGGCGCCTCGAGATCGACAGGATCGATCGGCGTTACAGACTCGCTCCAGAGCGCGTCGGTCCTGCTCGGGGCGATCAAATTCTTCAGCGAATTCTCCGCTTGGGTTACGACATTCAATGCCTCATAGACCGCCTGCTCAAAGTTCGCGACCTGAGTTTCCGCCGCAACGATATCGATCGGCGCAAGCTGCCCTTCTTCAACGAGACGGCGGTTATGCGCGAGTTGATCCTTCGCGTCTTTTACACCATCGCGCTGCACCTGCAGATTGCGAAGAGCATAGGTAAGGTCCCAGTACGCCCGCTGGACGGCAGCGATGATGTCGATCGAGCGCTGACGAAACTGGACATCGGTAAGCGAGAGATTGCGTTTTGCGATCTCGATCGCGCGGCGGTTTTGATCGAAGCTCCGACCGCGAAAGAGCGGCTGCGTCAGGCTGAATGTGAAGTTCGCGTTCGCCTGCGGGCTCAGGATCGAGATCGGGTTGTTGCTCGTCAGCCGCGTGTTATTGAAGTCGGCGCGAAGCACTGTTCCGAATCTCGGAACGTAGCCGGTAAACCCCGCATTGCTGACAAGCGAACCCTGCGTCGTCGACTGGTTCGAACTGAAGATGCTGACATTCGGAACGGTCGACCGCTCGTAGTACGTCTGCCCGTTGAAGCGCGGCTCGTACACACCGCGCGCTGCAAGAAGCTCAAACTCGGCGATGCGGACGTTCTTGCGTGTGACTTCGATGTCCTTGTTATTTTCGAGCGCGAGCGTGATCGCTTCGTTGAGCGTCAACGATCGCTGATCGGCCATATCGACACCAACGCGTCCCAGGTCGGGCAAGCTACGATCCTCCGAACTGTAGTTCGGTGCGATCGCCGGAACGCCCTGTAGTTTTTCCGGCGTGACCTCCTGCTTATCGTCGACCACTGGCGTCGCTGAAGGTACAGGCGTAGGTGTCGGAATTGGAGTCTGTGCGAAACCCGCTGTCAGACCCGATATCAGAAATATGATTGCGAATAAGCCCTTTTTCATAAACACCTTTTCAAATAATCCTTAATCGGTGCAAGCGACGGATCCGTCGAGATCGTCGCGATATAGTTGTCGGGACGAAGAAGCACATTGAATGCTCCTCCATCTCCGCCGAAAGCTGTCCTGATGTTTTCGTCTATGACGATCTCGTGCGTATCGAGAAATCCCGAAAGATCGCCGGCTGCTTCCGCGCGGGTTGTTGAGGTCGTTTCGTCAAATTGGATCAAGTGAAACCTGGGCTCGCGAAGCATGTCATAGACGCTCTCGCCGTCGACGGTGAAGTACGGCATTCGATCACCGGCTTTTACGTCAAACGCCTTGTCGCCGCCGTGTGCGCTCAGCATGCTTTCGCGATAGTTGATCCCGATCTGTGATACGCGCGGGAACACGAACTTCCTGACCGCGCCGAGCTGAAAAGCGACACCCGCGACATACGGAAACACGTACATCCGCAAGAAGGACATGAGCGGGCTCGGGCTGGCTGCCAAACTGAAAAGACGGTCGGTTGTCTTCAACAGGTCATCGGCGTTCCGCAATCGTTCGTCGTTATAACTTTCAAGGATCTTGATATCCGCTGCTCCGGTGATCACTGCCGCAAGCTTCCACGCGAGGTTGTATCCGTCCTGGATCCCTGTGTTCATCCCCTGCGCTCCGGCCGGGGTGTGAATATGGGCCGAGTCACCTGCGAGGAAACAACGTCCCACGGAAAAGCGATTTACTCGACGCGTGTGGACCTTGTACGTCGAGAACCAATTCACGCGCGTGATGTCGATCTGTAATTCGGCATCCTGCTTGATCTGTTCTTCGATCTCTTCATACAGAACGTCACCTTCGTCTTTCGCGAATTGTTCGGGAAAAGTCCCGACGATGCGCCATTGCGTCTCGCCAGCCATCGGAAAGAACGCCAGAAGGTTATTTTTGAGGAGGAATGCCTGTCCTGCGTCGTGAGCGAAGTCCCAATCGATCTCAACATCTGCAACGTAGAACATTCGCTCGAAAGTACTGCCTTCGAACTTCAACCCGAGCGTGTGACGGACGACACTTTTGGCTCCGTCACAGCCGACGAGAAACTTCGCGTTGATCTCCTGCTCACCGCCCTGATTCGTGACGATCGCGGTAACGCCGTCCTCGTCCTGCGTGAAACTTTTCAATTCCGTTTTCCACGACACGGTACGCCCGTGCGATGTTATGTGATCATGAAGGATCGCCTCGTGCCTTCCCTGCTCAACCATTAGTACGAACGGGTACGGGCTCAATCCCTTACCGATGTCGCCGAACTTGACCTCGCCGCGCACACGTCCGCCGACTATCATTCGAGCTTTATCGGCAATCGTCCCTGCCTCGATCAATTTTTGGGCAAGATCGATCTGCTCATAGATCTCAAGCGTCCGCGCCTGAACGCCGATCGCCTTTGAGTGCGGCGTCGTAGTCTCGTTCCGGTCAACGATCACGAAATCGATGCCATAGCGGATAAACTGACAAGCCAAAGCAAGCCCCGTCGGCCCGGCACCGATAATTAGCACGTCGGTTTTGATTTGTGTGTCGTTCATACCCCGGCCCCGTAGCGGCCATCGAATTTAGCTGTGGGCTTCGCCCCACGTATCTTTCGATCGTTCGCCCGTTCAATCGCCGCTGACGCGGCTAGATCGGGAAAAACTCCCTACCGTAGGCTTAAGGCCCACGGCTAAATTCGAACGGTCGCTACGCGACCAGTTCGCTTACGACTTCCCAAACAACCCACTCGTCGCAGCTTGGAATCTTCTTCGGATCCCGCCAAATAACCACTCCGACGCCTGACCGATCTTGCGGAAGATGTGCCATTCGGCTGCGTCGTCGAATAGCGAATAGAACACAGGTACCGCCCGCACCGGCACCCGTCGAAACAACAAGCGGGATCATGCCCGCAACCAGTGCGATCGTTGTCATCAGGATCGGACGCAGACGATCGCGATTCGCCTGGATGATGGCGTCATACCGGCTCATACCCTGCGATCGCAGGTTGTTCGTATGGTCGATCTGAAGGATCGCGTTCTTCTTCACGACGCCGAACAGCAACAGTAGCCCGAGTCCCGAGAAGATGTTCACAGTCTGTCCGGTCACCAGTAAGCTGAGGATGCCGAATGGTATCGAAAGCGGCAGCGTCAGCAGGATCGTGATCGGGTGGATGAACGATTCGAACTGCGCCGCGAGCACGATGTACATGAAGACGAACGACAACGCGAACGCAAGCAGGAAGTAAAATCCGGCCTTGCCCATCTCCTTCGACTGTCCGACATAGCCCGTCCGATATCCCGGCGGCAGTTCGAGGGTGCTGACAAACTTGTCGATCTCGGCCGTGATGCTGGCCGCTGACCCGCCCGGCTTCGTATTCGCAAGCAGCGTTACCTGCCGCTGCCGGTTCGTGCGTTCGATCGAGCTTGGTCCCGAGCCGCTCGAGACAGTCACGAGACGATCCAGCGATACCCAACCGAGTTTGGTCGAAGGTACGATAAGACGCTTTAGCCCCTCGACGTCTGTTCGATAGCTGTTGATAGCGCGGACACGCACTTCATACTGTTCCGTTCCCTCGTTGAAGGTGGTCGCTTCCTGACCCGCTACGAGTGTGTTCAGTGCCTGAGATACATCGGCGACGCGAACGCCCAGATCGGCGGCGAGATCACGATCGACCTCGAGACGCACTTCGGGTTTACCGCTGATCAGCGTCGTATCAACGTCGACCGCATCAGGGATCGTTTTCATTTTCTCGAGGATCTTCGCCGAGTATTCCTCGAGCATCTTGAGGTCCGGACCGGAGATCAGGAACTGGACGTTCGCGTTTCTAAAACCGCCACCCGAGAAAGCCTGGACGATCTGAACCGACGTGCGAAGACCCAATTCCTCGGGAAACTTCTCTTTGTCGCTCAAGAGATCACGCGTAGCCGCCATCAAGTCTTCCTGTGATCGCTCGCGGTCCTCGATAGGCGTCAGCTTGACGTAGATCGTGCCGGCATTCACGACCTGCTGTTGTCCGCCGCCAACCGTCACGAGCGTGTCGGTAACACCGGGCATCTTTCGGATCTCGGTCGCCACCCGTTCAAAGATCTGCGTCGTCGCACCAAGGCTGGCGCCTTCCCGGGCCCGGATCGTCACCTCGTAATGCGACTGATCATCGACCGGAAGGAAGTTCTTACCAACGAACATGAACAGCGGTACGATCGCGAGGAATACAAGCACGCACAACGTCACGATCACCCAGCGATGAGCCATCGCGAAGCGGAGGAACGCGCTATAGACCGTATCGACATGCCGGAACCAGCCGGCTTCTTTCGAGTCGTGTTCTTCGTGGTGCTTCGGCGTCTCCAGCATCCCGTCGCCGCGGATCTGGCTTTCCTGCTCGCCTACGAGCTTCGATTTCTTTCGCTTGATCAGCCGCGCCGCCAGCATTGGCGTCAGCGTGAACGAAACGAGCAACGACACACCGACCGCAAAGGCGGCGGTGAGTCCGAAGCTCGACATGAAGCGACCGACGATGCCCTGCATGAAACCGATAGGCACAAACACAGCCATCAGCGAAAGCGTGGTGGCCAGCACGGCGAGACCGATCTCCCGCGTACCTTCGATAGCCGCTTGAAACGGCTCCATCCCCTTCTCTTCGATAAACCTGAAAATATTCTCGAGAACGACGATCGCGTCGTCGATCACGATACCGACCATCAGCGTCAGCGAAAGCATCGTGATCGAATTGAGCGTGTAGCCCATCGCGTACATGAGCCCGAAGGTGGAGATGATCGACGTCGGTATGGCGAGAGCCGCGATGAAAGTCGAGCGGAAGCTCCAGAGAAACAGGAACACGACGACCGCCGCGAGGATCGAGCCGACGATCAAATGTTCCTCGATGGCATGGAGCGAGTTCTCGATAAAGATCGAGTTGTCACCGACAATGCGCATCTCGAATCCTTTCGGCAGAGTCGGCTCGATCTCTTTCAAGCGTTCCTTTACCTCGTGCGCCACGGCGACCGTGTTTTGGCCCGACTGCTTTGCTACAACGAGGGTGACCGCGGGCTTGCCGTTCAATCGTGCTTCTGAACGGATCTCTTCGGCCCCGTCCTGCGTGTACCCGAGATCTTTGACTCTGACCTGATAATTCCCCCGCGTCGCGACCACGATCTCGTTGAACTGGTCGGGCTTGAGGATCTTACCCATCGTCCGGATGCTGGTCTCTTTCTGTCCTTCATCAAGCCGACCGCTCGGGAATTCGGAATTCTGAAGCCGCAGCGCGGTTGCGACCTCGGCCGGCGTTACGTTGTAGGAGCGCAGCTTGTCAGGATCGACCCATACGTTGATCTGTCTCTCCTGGCCGCCGATCATCGTGATCTGTCCGACGCCGTTTACGGCCTCGATACGTTCTTTGATCCGGTTCTTGGCGACCTCGGTGACCTCCCTGAGAGGTGCTGAGCCGGAGACGACGATACGAAGGACAGGGGCCGCGTCGCTGTCGAGCTTGAGAACTATCGGCTGCTCGGCGGTATCCGGCAGATCAGGGATGACGGTTTGGACACGATTCTCAACTTCCTGTGCCGCGACGTTCACGTCCTTTTCGAGGACGAACTGTACAAATACCTGGGACAGCCCCTCGACCGACGATGAGCGCAGCTCATCGATACCGCTGACCGTGTTTACGGCCTCTTCGATCTTTTCGGTGATCTCGGTCTCGATCTCCTCGGGCGACGCTCCCGGGTTCACGACGTTTATCGTGATCGTCGGAAAGTCGACCTTTGGGAACAGGTCGACCCCCAGGCTCATGAATGAGAACGCGCCGACAACCACGAGCGACATGACCAGCATCGTCGCGAACACCGGACGCT